>NZ_FLUY01000754.1 GCF_900092655.1 Candidatus Thiosymbion oneisti | reverse complement strand
GCTTACTCGATTTCTATCGGCGCCGACGCAAGCTCTGCTACTGAGGCCGTTGACACTAACTTAATGGCAGTGACGCTCCAGCGTGGGAA
>NZ_FLUY01001593.1 GCF_900092655.1 Candidatus Thiosymbion oneisti | reverse complement strand
CTTCAGTCGGCGGTTGAGTCCGCCGAGGGCCACTTTAGTGGCCCAACCTACCAGCTTCAGCTGGTAGTGGTTGAGTGCCCTGAATCCGGGATCTTTACTCATGCACCATAAAACCATCGCCGAGCTGGCGGCCTGTCTGCGCCGGGGCGAGTTCACGAGCACCGACCTTACCCGTCGTTATCTGGCACGGATAGAATGCCTGGATCCGCACCTCAACAGCTACATCAGCGTCGATCCCGAGGGCGCCCTGGCGGCGGCCGGCCGCGCGGATGTGCGACTGGGCCGGGGTGAAGGCGGCCCCCTCACCGGCATCCCCATTGCCCACAAGGACATCTTCTGCACCCAAGGGATCAAGACCAGCTGCGGCTCGCGCATGCTGGATAGCTTCATCGCGCCCTACAATGCCACGGTAGTGGAGCGGCTGGAGCAGGCCGGAGCCCTAGTGCTCGGCAAGACCAACATGGACGAGTTCGCCATGGGCTCCTCCAACGAGACCAGCTTCTACGGACCGGTGAGGAACCCTTGGGACGTGCGACGGGTTCCCGGCGGATCCTCCGGCGGCTCGGCGGCGGCGGTGGCCGCCCGCTTGTGCGCGGCGGCCACCGGCACCGACACCGGGGGCTCCATCCGGCAACCAGCCTCGTTCTGCGGGGTCACCGGCATCAAACCCACCTATGGGCGGGTGTCGCGCTACGGCATGATCGCCTACGGCTCCTCCCTCGACCAGGGCGGCGTCATCGCCCGCACCGCGGAGGACTGCGCCCTGATCCTGCAGGCGATGGCCGGGTTCGATCCCAGGGATTCCACCAGCGTCGAGCGGCCCGTGCCCGACTACTCTGCCGGTCTGGATACGGACATCGTTGGGCTCTGCATCGGCGTCCCGGAAGAATGGCTCGGGACGGGCCTGGACCCAGGGGTCAGCGCCGTCGTCACGGCCGCCTTGACCCGATTCGAGGCCATGGGCGCCCGGGTCGAGCAGATCCGGCTCCCCCACAGCCCCCTGTGCGTCGCCGGCTACTATGTGATCGCCATGTCCGAGGCCTCGTCCAACCTGGCCCGCTACGATGGAGTACGCTTCGGGCACCGCTGCCGGGATCCCGCCGACCTGACGGATCTCTACCGACGCTCGCGGGCGGAGGGCTTCGGCACCGAGGTCAAACGGCGCATCATGATCGGCACCTACGCCCTTTCCGCCGGCTACTATGACGCCTACTACCTGAAGGCCCAGAAGATCCGCCGCCTGATCGCCGACGACTTCCGCCGGGCGTTCGAGCAGGTCGATGTCATCATGGGGCCGGTGGCCCCGACCCCCGCCTTCCCCCTGGGTGCCAAGATCGACGACCCGGTCCGGATGTACCTGGGCGACATCTATACCCTCTCCCTCAACCTGGCCGGCCTCCCCGGCATGTCCATCCCCGCCGGATTCAGTGCGGACCTCCCTGTAGGCCTGCAGCTCATCGGGGACTATTGGGACGAGACTCGTCTACTGGCTATCGCCCACCAGTGGCAGCAGACCACGGACTGGCACCGGACTGCCCCTGATTTTGAACCCTAGAGGGTAAAACTCCAATTCGCAGATTTTCACAGATTGTCAAAATCTTCCTGAGGACAGGGTTCCGGTCGCACAAACATTGCTTCATCGCCTCATGGAGGTCATAGCGATGACCATCGATGATCCTTGGTCGTCATGAAACTGTCGAGTTCGGCTACAAGCCCATACCCTGAGGTCGGGTACGCCGGGGTGAAGGCATGACCGCCCGCACGCTGATGGTGCAAGGGACGACCTCGAACGCGGGGAAGAGCCTGCTGGTGACAGCCCTGTGCCGCTGGTTGGTCCGGCAGGGGGTTCGGGTCGCGCCCTTTAAGCCCCAGAACATGGCGTTGAACAGTGCCGTAACCACGGATGGGGGTGAGATCGGGCGGGCGCAGGCGCTGCAGGCAATCGCCTGCCGGCTGGAGCCGCGGATTGATATGAACCCGGTTCTGCTCAAGCCTAATACAGATACCGGTGCGCAGATTATCGTCCAGGGTCATGCGGTGGGCAATATGGATGCACGCCGCTACCACGCTTACAAACGCATCGCACGTACGGCGGTGTTCGAGGCTTACCGGCGCTTGGCCTCGCGTTTCGACGCCGTGATCGTCGAGGGTGCGGGTTCGCCGGCGGAGATCAATCTGCGCACCGACGATATCGCCAACATGGGATTTGCCGAGGGTGTCGATTGTCCGGTGATCCTCATCGCCGACATTGAGCTCGGGGGGGTATTCGCCCATCTCTACGGCACCCTGGCCCTGTTGTCCGAGAGCGAACGGGCCCGTACCTTGGGTATGGTCATCAATCGGTTTCGCGGCGACCTCGAGCTCCTGCGGCCGGGGTTGGACTGGCTGGAGGAAAACACCGGGCGGCGGGTTCTAGGCGTGCTGCCCCATCTGCACGGATTGCACCTGGACGCGGAGGATTCCCTGGCGTGCCGGCAAGCGTCTGCGCCTGCGGCCGATACCGAGCACATTCGCGTCGTGGTTCCCGTACTTCCGCGCGTCAGCAATCACACCGATTTCGATCCCCTGGTCCTCCACCCGCAGGTGGATCTGCGCTTCATCGGCCGCGACGATGCCATCCCGCCTGCCGATCTGATCGTCCTGCCGGGTTCCAAGAGCGTGCGCTCCGACCTGGCCTGGCTGCGGGAGCAGGGTTGGGAGGCAGCGCTGCAGCGGCATGTGCGCTACGGCGGTAAGCTCATCGGCATCTGCGGCGGGTTCCAGATGCTCGGCACCCAGGTGCACGACCCCCTCGGTCTGGAAGGTGATCCAGGCAGTACCCCAGGGCTGGGATTCCTCGCTATGGAAACCAGTCTGGAGCCGGAGAAACAACTGCGCAACGTCCGAGGCAGGCTTACCATCGGCGACGCCGAAGCGAGCGGTTACGAGATTCACGCCGGGGTAACCCGAGGACCGGCGCTGGCACGCCCGGCGGTCCTCCTGGACTCCCATTGCGATGGGGCCCTGAGCCGCGATGGTCGAGTACTCGGCACCTACGTGCATGGCCTGTTCGACCTCGACGCTGCCTGTGCGGCGCTGCTACACTGGGCGGGACTGCGGGGACAGCGGCAAACGGACTTCCGCGCGACTCGGGAGGCGGCCATCGACCGGATTGCCGACCTGGTTCAGGAGCACTTGGATACCGAATGGCTCCTACGTCTACTCGACCTAAAGGCAGCGTGAATCCGAATGACATCCTTTTCTATCCGCAGGTTACGCAGCTGGGACTAATCCAGGAACGGATTTTTGATCTGATCGGATGCCGGCTCCATCGGTTTAACGACAGGACCACCGGGGCTGGTGGTTGGCATCGAATCGGGAAGTGGTCGCTCCCTGCCATGTCCCCTGCTGCTCACCGCCCGTTGGTCAGGATCACTGAAAAAGATACCTGCCAGAAACGCGAAGTAGACCATGTTTGCGGGAATAAGGAGGTTGTAGTCGACAAACTCATGGAGAAGTAAAAGGAAAATGCCGATGCCGGCGCCGACTTGTAAAAACCGGAAACGCGACCAAGCCTCTTTGGTCCAGACCTTCCCCCATTGGACCACATATAGACCGAGCAGCAAGGCAATGAGAAGGGCTACAAAAACACCGCCTTCGAACAACCATTCCAAGTAATCGTTGTGGGCGTGGTTGACGAAGAAATCACCCAATTCGGTAGGCTGAAAGGCGTGGAAGACATCCGGATAGGTGCCCGGACCGCTGCCGAGCGGAAAAAAGTCGAGAATCCCATCCACAGTAGCCGAAAAGACAATCCACCGGCTGTCCTCCTGGAGGTCAGCGGATGCGAAACGATCGAGTACCGGGGCCAGCCCGATGGCAATTCCGATTCCTACCACGAAGGTGACGATAGTCCCGATCGGTCCGTACACATTGTTTCCACCGATCCGGCGACCGAAACTGAAGGTAACGGCAAGCACCGCTAATATAGTGAGACTGATGCCGGTCCGGGAGCGCGTAAAGATCATGCCTAAGAGCAGAAGCAGAGCCAGCGCGCCGTAGAGAAACGCCGCGTGACCTCGAAGCGTGGATAGAAAGAGGATACGTGCCCGCCAGCTCCGGGGATCACGCCGCTCATTGCGGCCGAGCGAATAGAGAGAAAGTGCCAGCGTGACCGGTAAGACCAGCTCGATCAAGCCCGCGAGGTGATTGCGATTGGTGTAGGTACCCATGCCGCTTCCGAACTGGGCATAAGGAGACCCCAGGTACAGAGGGCTTTCCGGTCCACCGCCGAACTGCATAAGGCCCAGTGCAGCCTGAATACCGGCGATTGCCATGACGAGCAGGATCAGTTGGTCTAGGTGGGGGCGGGCAAGTTTCCTGGTGGCGACAAAGACAGCGACGGGGATCAGGAGTGTAAGCCATGCCGATTCGGTCTCAAGCGGATAGATGGATAAGGTAGGGGCCCACATGAGCTGGTCTTGTCCGCTCAAGGCAAGTGCCTCAAGGTATTTGTCACGCCCGGGTAGCCAATCCAAAGGCAAACTCGGCACAGGAATGATGAAGAGAAGGGGGAAAAGAAACAGAAGTGCAAGGACGATTATTTCCGGTTTTCTCAGCCTATGGGAAGCAGCAGGTGTCCAGAGCGATAAGAGGAACACCAAGACAGCGAGCAGCTGCAAGGTGAGCAAGGGCACCGGTTCCTGTCCGGCGCGAAACAGAGGGGCGAATACCAAGATGGTACCGAGCAGCCAAGGCATCACAGCCCTAAGGTGCCCAACGGAGTTGTCATTTGCCATGGAAGAATAGGTAAAAACGCTAAATAAGCTGTAGGACAATCATGTAAGTCGGACCGGCTCTTGGCCTGGCCAAGTCGCAAACCCAATGCCATTACCGGTCAGCGAAAAAGAGGAAAAACTACGAATCACGCGAATCCTCGCAAATGGATTCGCGCGCTTCGTCGTTTTCTCTTCCGCATCCTGACCGACCACGACAAGCGGTCAGCAGCTAACTTAATGGCAT
>NZ_FLUY01001492.1 GCF_900092655.1 Candidatus Thiosymbion oneisti | reverse complement strand
ATTGTAGCATACCTGTGTAGCAGCTAAAGCCTTGCACTAAAGTGCATAGTTTTGGACTAGCGTGCTGGGACAATAAAAGGACACC
>NZ_FLUY01000964.1 GCF_900092655.1 Candidatus Thiosymbion oneisti | reverse complement strand
GCCAAGCGCGCCAGCAGGCACAACTTAAACAGCTGGCGGACCGTGGTGAAACCCAACTGTCGCGCACCGATCCCGATACGCGGGCCTTGAGCAAAGGCAACCAGCACGTCACCGGCGACAACGTACAAAACCGCGTTGATAGCAAACACCAACACGAAGTGACCAACGCCGGGAATGATCAAAACCAGTTGAGCGGTCAGTTGAGCGGTCAATGGCTGGGTGCCATGGCCGTCCTGTCGGTCAATGAACAAAACAAAAGAACAAAACAAAAGGACACCCATCTTGTTTGACTTGACCCTCCTCCTAAGCTAGCATTCCCCTCAGCCCGATATTCTCAGCCAGGAGCCTGACCATGACCACTCCCCGCTCGCTCCTCGTCTCCCTTCATAGCTTTGTCGATTCGGGGATCTTCAAGAAGCTTCAGGGAAGTGAACGATGGATTTTGCCTTATAAACTCAAGGAGAGATACAGGAATGAAGGCAAAAATGAAGGGATTCAGCTTGGGAGGGAGCAGGGTAAATGAAGAGGGATTGAGAGAAGGGGAGAAGAAAGTAAGGGAAAAAGCTATTGAGATAGCAAAGGCATTGAAGGAAAAAAAGATCAGCATAACGATTATTGCTGAAACTTCAGGACTTTCCATCGAAGAAATTAAAGAACTGTAAAGGTCAAAATCGGCTGACAAAAGCATTTTTTGGCTGCCACTGATGCTGACGTTGGAGCAGATAGAGTCAAAACTACTAGCAGGAGACTTAAGAATATGACTCAGCTATTAGAACGAGCAGTTAAGAAGGCTAGAAGTCTTCCTGAAGAAGATCAGAACTCGGTTGCGGCGATTATCCTTGAGGAAATTGAGGATGAGGTTCGTTGGGACCAAGCTTTTGCCAATTCACAAGACATGCTCGCTAAACTTGCATCAGAGGCAATGGAAGAAGATCGAGCAGGAAAAACGCAGGAACTTGATCTTGGTAGACTATGAATTCAAAAACTACCAAACAGTTCCGCAAAGTATTTTCTGTTCTGCCGAAACAAATACAGAATCAAGCCACGAAGGCATATCGACAATTTAAAGAGGATCCTTGGCATCCTAGTCTGCGACTTAAACAGATACATCCAAGTATTCCTATCTATTCTGTAAGAATAGGTAAAGGATATCGTGCTGTAGGTCAAAGAAATGGAAATAGTATTTTGTGGTTTTGGATAGGCTCACATGAGGACTATAATAAGTTGCGGTCTCAGCAATAGTTCAGGTCTAACAATGGCATCCAGCCGACCAGAAAAAGCATTGCGCCTTTCCGCTTCACTTTGCCTTACTTATGGGGACCTTGAAAAATCCAGCTTTTCAGGGGGGCGTGAGTAGTTAATGAAATACTACGGACTTATGCCGAACTGGG
>NZ_FLUY01000398.1 GCF_900092655.1 Candidatus Thiosymbion oneisti | reverse complement strand
GCGCTCCCGGCTTTGCCCAATCGACACGGCTGGTAGTAACTTGTTAATCAAAAAGAAATTTATACGCGCCCGCCCTGTGGCCCGTGCCCTTCTCTGTGTTCTCTGTGGTTCGAAAGGTCTTTTGCGACACCCTCCCACCGGGAGAGGGCCTGCGCCGAGCGCAGCGAGGGGGCTTGGGGAGAGGGGGTCGAAGGGTGAGTACTGCTTGCGACACCCTCACCTCTCGCGGGTCTTGCCGAGGCGACTGATAGTATTTCGGTTTCGCTAACGACGACACGGCCTCCCGGCACATGGCCTGGATCGTGGGATACAGGGCCGCGGTCCCCCCGGCCGGCAGATCGGCTTCAGCGCAGGCCGAAGCGCCGGCTTGGCAATTACCGGGGGCGGCGGGCCGCCCCGTTGCGGGGGGGCACAGGCGGCAAGGCCGACCGCCAACAGAACGATCAGGAAACATCTGTCCATCAATCACCATGCATATACTCGTCGAATGCACCTTCGGTTTTCGTCTTCTCCTCATGCTTCTCAACGCGAGGGGCAGGGCGAGGGACAGGGGCAGGTGGGGGTCGCCTGTCCGCCGTCCTGGGGACAACGGCAGCGGACGCTAGGCCACACCCGGACTTCACTGTCGGCACGCCCCGCACGGAAAAGGGCACGCTTACCCCCCGTCTGCAACGCACGTCTGCCAGCAGGCCGGTTACGGGATCGACCCGAACTTCGGTCACGCCCTCCGGCCGGAATTCGGGTAGTGGCCGGTTCTCGATGGAGGTCATGATATCACCCCAGATTCGCAACGCCCCACTGGCCCCGGTCAGCTTGGTGGGTCCATTGTCGTCCCGTCCTACCCAGACCACCAGGACCTTGTCGCCGCTGAAGCCGGCGAACCAGCTGTCGCGTTGACCATTGGTCGTACCCGTTTTGCCGGCCACCGTCAACCCTGCGGGGAGGCGTTTTCTCAGCGCCCTCGCCGTCCCCTGCCGGACTACCTGCTGCATGGCCCAGGTTGTGAGGTACACGGCGGCGGCGTCTGCCACCGGCTCGACGGCCAACGGATAGCGGCTCAGCGGTTGGCCGGCGGCATCCAATACCTCGCGGATGGCACGCAGGGGGGCATAGAAGCCGCCCGCGGCCAAGGTCTGGTAGATCTGGCTGACCTCCAGCGGGGTCAGGGATACGGAACCCAGCAGCAATGCCGGCACCGGGTCCACGGGCCGGCGCACGCCCAGGGTGTCCAGGGCCGCCACCACCTTGTCGAGACCCAGCTCCAGTCCGAGGTTGACCGTCGCCAGGTTATAGGACTTGGCCAACGCCTGGTAGAGGGGCACCCGCCCGTGGGTCTTGCGGTCGTAGTTCCGGGGCTCCCAGCGCTTGCCGTCCCGGGTGCGCAGGCTTACCGGGCGGTCCGAAAGCAGGCTGACCAGGCTATAGCGTTCCGGTTCCGACAGGGCCGTGAGATAGACCACTGGCTTGATGAGCGAGCCGATGGGTCGGACCGCATCGAGGGCGCGGTTGAAACCCGCATAACCGGGATCGCGCCCGCCCACCAGGGCCAGGACCTCCCCCTGCGCGGCGGAGGTGACGACGGCGGCGGACTCCAAGGTCCCGGCCTTGAATCCACGCCCACGCTCCAACTTCGGCACCCGCTCGCGCACGGCCGCTTCAGCGACCGCCTGGACCAGGAGATCCAGGGTGGTGAAAATGCGCAGCCCCTCGGAGCGTAGATCCTGCTCCCGATAATCCCGCTGCAGTTGGTGCCGCACCAATTGGAGGTACGCGGGGTAGGCCCCCGCCGGCCGACCGCCCTTGTCGCTGACCCCCAACGGTGCCCGCTTGGCCGCCGCCGCCTTCTCGGCACTGATGACTTGCTGTTCCCGGAGCATGTCGATGACCAGGTTGCGCCGCGCTAGGGCCCGCTCCGGATAGCGCCGCGGGTGGTAGAAGGAAGGTCCCTTGATGAGGGCTACCAGCAGGGCCGTCTCGGCGATTCCCAGCTCGTCCAGGGAGCGGTTAAAGTAGAAATGACTCGCCAGGCCGAAACCATGGATGGCCCGCTGGCCGTCCTGGCCGAGAAAGATCTCGTTAACATAGGCCTCCAGGATCTCATCCTTGCCGTAATGCAGGTCGAGGAGAACGGCCATCACGGCCTCGTTGAGCTTGCGCGTCAGGGTGCGCTCGTCGGTCAAGTAGAAGTTCTTGACCAACTGTTGGGTCAGAGTGCTGCCGCCCTCGACCACCCCGCCGGCCCGCAGATTGCGCCACATGGCGCGGGCGATGGCCCGAGGATTCACCCCCCAGTGCCGGTAGAAGTCCCGATCCTCTACCGCCAGCAAGGCGGCGACCATGAGCGGGGGTAGATCCGTGCCCCGGATCAGGACCCGGTCCTCGTTATGAGTAGGGTAAATGCTCGCGATTAGCACTGCGTCGAGGCGCACCAAGGCCGGATCGACGCCGCCAGCGGTGTCTTTGAGCCAAGCCACCCGGCCGTCCTTGATCCGGATGTCTAGGATGCGTTCGGGTTCGGGACCGTCCCAGAAACGGAAGGGCCGGGTATGCACCAGGAAGCGGTCCCCCCGGCGGGAGTAGGACCCCAGATAGTTCGGGGTCTTCACCCGACGATACCGCAGACGCTCCAGCTCACTGGTCAGTGCCTCCACACTCAGCGGTCGGCCCACATAGAGCTCAAGCGGCCGGGCGAACACCCGTGCGGGCAGCGCCCAGCGCTTGCCCTCGAACTTGGCACGGAGGGTGCCGTCCAGGTGAATGGCGTGGAGCACACCGGCGAGACCGGCGGCAAGGGTCAGCAGCAAGACCCAGCGACTCACCGAGAGCAGCAGACGCCAACCCCCGATCCCACGCCCGCCGCGCCGCACCCCGCCGTCGGTTTGGTTGCGGTCGGCCATGACTCAGTGACAACCCCGAACTCGAACAATGCGACACCGGGGCAGGTGGGATAGGGCGGAAGCGCCTTGCATGAAAATGAAGGATAGACTCTCGAGCTTGACGTACCCGCTATGGTCCCATCTACGAAGGGCGCGAACAAGGGCCTACTTGAAGCGAGTGCATGCACCCGGGCGAGCAGGCAATGGCCGATGGTGACGCTTGTTCACGGCCCTTGCCACTCTAAGCGGCGGAGGTCTGACCGAGCCTGGGCTCGGTCGCTCGGAAGTAGTCTGCCAAGGGCGCATCGGGCCGGTTGCCCACCGGGAAGAAGTGCCGGCCGTCGGTAGAACGCCCGCGGGTAGGGAGTGCCGGAATGCAGTGCCATGGATGGCAACCACAACGGGGCTCTGAACCATTACCCAAGGTCATGTTTCAGCAGTGGTTATTGGTAGCCCTGTTGCTACGCCCCCCGTCCTGGCCGCTTTAGAGATAACGGATATAAAATCAACCGGCCATGGATCTACGACTGAATCCCTTCTATAAGAAATCGCTCCTGCTCGCCATCGTGCTCGGGCCGATTGTCTGGTTGGTGTTTACCGAGGACGGACAGCGCCGGACGGATTTGGCGATGCTGTATCTATTCGGCAAGGACGAGCTCAATTTAGCCATCGAGAAATTGCATTCGGGCATGACAGAGGCGCAATTCCGGGGGCTGTTTCCGGATTTGGAGCTGACCTGTGACGAGGGTGCCAATTCCTTCGGTGATCGGCTCTGTAGCGCCGAGATCGGTGCCTTCAGCGCCGTACCCGCACGTGCCTTCACCCTGTTTCTACAGGGCGCTAGGCTGAGGGCGGCCAAGCTCAATTATCGCCGCGCTTACCACGGGACCCTACGGCGACAGCTCACCCGGCGTTTGGGGAAGCCGACTCGGCGCTTGCCGCCGGGTCCCGCCGACATCCAGGGTCCTCTCACTTGGGCAGTGGACGACGGTTTCTTGCTGTTGTCCTATCAGGAGCCGCAATCGGATCAGGAAGCGGCACTGATCTGGTTATCCGAAGCGGCCATGCAGCAACGCCTCCGCGCCGCCGATGGGTAACCTGGGGCCACTGAGTAATACTCGCTGCTAAAAACAAGATCTTGCCATAGTAGCGAGTCGGGTAGGTTGGGCAAACACCCGGGATGACGGGCGTGTGTCAGGTCCCGGATGATTACGTGGAATTTTTTTAAACAGTTGGGGTTGCTGTGCGTGCCATTGTTTGAGTATCT
>NZ_FLUY01000164.1 GCF_900092655.1 Candidatus Thiosymbion oneisti | reverse complement strand
AAAAACGTGAAGTATGCGGCATATTTTTGCGCTTTTCCTTAACTTAATGGCAGTGACGCTCCAGCGTGGGAACGAGCAGAGCCCCGCGCCGCGGAGAGCATCAGGCCGGTGTCCAGCATTCGCATACACGGGAATCACAGCTGCCGGCTATCCGGCGTTATCCGGTGCGGCCCAGAGGGCGTCTGCTCTGAGCGTTGACGCCAGCTGGTCATGGGGTCCGTAAGCCGTCTGAAAGACGGCGGTCCCAGCCGGCCCGGGACCGCCGACATCCTGTCGGC
>NZ_FLUY01001123.1 GCF_900092655.1 Candidatus Thiosymbion oneisti | reverse complement strand
ACCCAACCGAACACCGAAGCACGCGCCTAACCCGACCTACCACGACCAGCGGCCGGCAGCTAACTTAATGGCATTGATCCTTCCCCTATCGGAGAGTTCGTCGCAAAACAGTGAAAACTGTCGGCTAAAAATGGCTTATTCTCTAGTGTGGAGCACCTTTTGCCCAACAAGACAAATTCAACCAACCTCCTTCGTCGGCGGCTGATTCAGACGTTATGCTCTAAAAAGACATCTCGCCGGAAGTACGC
This sequence comes from Candidatus Thiosymbion oneisti, assembly GCF_900092655.1. Lineage (GTDB taxonomy): Bacteria > Pseudomonadota > Gammaproteobacteria > Chromatiales > Chromatiaceae > Thiosymbion > Thiosymbion oneisti. Next base: position 733 of record NZ_FLUY01001123.1, on the reverse strand, counting down.
TATACTGTACAAAATTGAGTACGTTTTTGAGGTGAGATATGCATCATCCAATCATTGATCAAGACATTCGTCCAATGTCCGAATTTCGGTCAGGGGTCGCATCATTCATCAAACAAGTCCATGAAACTAAAAGACCTTTAGTAATTACACAGCATGGTAAAGGTGTAGGTGTTCTTCTTGATGTGGCTGAATATGAAGCAATGCGGGAAAAAATTGAATTACTTGAAGACATTCAAACAGCTATTGTGCAATTGAATGAGGGGAACGGTGTTGAGCATCATAACGCAAAGAAAATGATATTAGCCAGGTTGAATAAATGAGTATAACTTGGTCTCCACTAGCTATAGACAGAGTATCTGAAATTGCTGAATATATCGCACAAGATAAACCAAGAGCCACTGAAAAATGGGTAGATAAAATATTTACTCTGGTTGAAAGACTGGATGAATTTCCTGAAAGTGGGCGTGTAGTGCCTGAAATCAAGAACAAGGCTTTCCGTGAAATTATAAGTGGCAATTATCGAATTATATATAAATATGAAAATACTGAGGTAATAATACTCACCGTGCGACATGGTAAACAAATACTTCCTATTGAAGAAATTAAAGCATAACAAGGCAAATCCGGGTAAAAACGCAGGTAAAAACGGGGACAGCCCCTGAAGTATCCCCACAAAATTCCCCTTCGGCGTCAGTCGGCCAGGAGGACATTATGATCCTCCGCGACCCATTGA
>NZ_FLUY01000939.1 GCF_900092655.1 Candidatus Thiosymbion oneisti | reverse complement strand
TCTCTGGCTCCCACGCTCCAGCGTGGGAGCAAGCTTGTCCCGACGGAGGAGGGATCTGACGCTCCAGCGTCCTGAAACCTTGGCCGCTGGAGCGGCCACACCTGCGTTCCCACGCTGGAGCGT
>NZ_FLUY01000230.1 GCF_900092655.1 Candidatus Thiosymbion oneisti | reverse complement strand
GCTAGACTAACCAGGCTTCTCCTGGCGCACCAGAGAACACAGAGAATTGGCCTGCGCTCTTCTCTGTGTCCTCTGTGTCCTCTGTGGTTTAAACTTCACAGACTGGCAGCTGATGCCACC
>NZ_FLUY01000929.1 GCF_900092655.1 Candidatus Thiosymbion oneisti | reverse complement strand
TATAAGTGAAAAAGTAGAGCGATTCATCTTTTTGATCCCCTCTCCCCAACCCCTCTCCCGGCGGGAGAGGGGACATAGTAGCCAGTACCG
>NZ_FLUY01000050.1 GCF_900092655.1 Candidatus Thiosymbion oneisti | reverse complement strand
GCTTAATCGACGCTGGAGCGTCAGATCCCTCCTCCGTCGGGACCAGGTCTGCTCCCACGCTGGAGCGTGGGGAGCCAG
>NZ_FLUY01000766.1 GCF_900092655.1 Candidatus Thiosymbion oneisti | reverse complement strand
AACTACCCAAGAAACTACCCAAGAACGGATCCTGGCCTTGTTGCGGCAAGAACCCACCCTGACACGCAAGGCTCTGGCAGCACGTATCGGTGTCACTGCTAACGGCATCAAATACCATCTGACAAAGCTTACGGAGAGCGGCCGCATTCGCCATGTAGGTCCGACGCGCAAAGGGCATTGGGAAGTGCTTGCACAGAAAGAGGAAAAATAGAACCGACTCCGCAGGTCCACAGGCAAGTTCCGTCCGGGCTTTTGCCTTTTGTAGGACAAGTCCGTCCATCGGGGAGGGCGCGCTCTGGGCCTGTTGGGGGCCTGTGAGGAAGTTTCCGTAAGCGGCGGTTGAGGCTTAGCGTACGATATTCTCTGTTCTTATGGAGAGACCCCTCGGTCAAATCCTTATGGCCAACCGGATCTCTATCCTCATGTACCACCAGGTGGGCAAGTTCGCGCCCATGCGGGAGCACCGGGCGAACTATTGTGACCACCGCCGATTCGCCGGTCAGATGGCCTTCCTGAAGGGTTTCGGCTACCGGGTATTGGACCTGGACCAAGTACTGGCGTGCGTGCGCGGCGAACGGTCGATCCCGCCTCGGGCCGTGGCGCTTACCTTCGATGACGGCTACGCAAATTTCGTAAGCCACGCCCTGCCGGTGCTCCGGCACCACGGCTTTCCGGCCACGGTCTATGCCGTCAGCGGCCGGGTGGGGGGGCAGGCGCAGTGGTTCGCCCAGGACTCGGGGCGGCCGGTTCCCGAGCTGATGAGCGCCGCCCAGCTAAGGGCAATCCAGGCTTCGGGCATAACCGTCGGCTCCCATACGGTAAGTCACCTCAAGCTCGCTGAGGCAACCCCCGAGCGCCAACACCGAGAACTGATCGACAGCAAGGCGTGTTTGGAAGACCTGCTCGGTGAGGAGGTCAAGCATCTGTGCTATCCATACGGAAGCTTCGCCCCGGACACGGTACGCGCCGCCGCTGCGAGCGGCTATCTCAGCGCCACTACCTGCCTACGAGGTCCCGCGTTACCCGGCGATCACCCCTTGGTACTCCCGCGCAAGGCCATCTCCTTCGGTGACAGCCTGATCGGCTATTTCTGGAAGCTTGTCGTCAAGAACAAGCCCAAGCCTCAGCTGCTGGAATGGCGCCGGGCGAGCCCGTAGGGCGGGTCAGGCGCGTGCGCCAAGCGCCGCGATTGCTGCGGCGGTAGGCGCGCCGTCACCCGCCAGACGGCGGCGGGTGGTAGCCCGTCGGTCGGGTCAGGCCAAGCCCCATCCCGACGCAGGAGGGAGCCTGGCCGCCACCCGACGGAGGTGACTGGCATACGGCGGATGGCGCAAGCTTATGCGCCCTACGCGGACTCATGGGTTCGGTCATGCCGCGGCGGTTTCCGTGCCGCAACGGCTTGTCGGATGTTCCAAGCGTTGCGTGTTCATCGATCCACGGCCGGGAATGACAAACATGGATATTGGGCACGGCGTGCCAGAGGCCGTTGGTTCGAGCGCCGGCTCGGCAGTGCGCGCCTTTGTCCAGCCTACCCGACTGGGCAAGCACACAGGACTTTATTGCTCAAAGTGAGGTCCGCGCGGGCCAGGAGCACGGCGGGCGCCCCATGGGTAGGTTGTGTTAAGACGCCGGCATCGGCGCCGCAGGAGATCAGCAGCCCTTTGAGCGTCGCAACGCAACAGGTCCGGTCCCCCAGACAGCGCCAAATCATTCAGGATTGCTAATGGAGAGGCGCCGACGTCTGGTGGACGAATCCCTGTGGTAAACTTACGACTCTTTTTTACCCGATGCCGATCTTGTCCCCGCCGTGGCGCGGCTCTACAGCCTACTCCTCTATCTCGCCCTGCCCTTTCTGCTGCTGCGTCTCGCCTGGCGTAGCCGTCACGCACCGGCGTACCGCAAACGCTGGGGCGAGCGGTTTGGTCTCTACGGCCAACGCCCGCTGCGGGCCCACATCTGGATCCATGCCGTTTCCGTAGGGGAGGTTCAGGCAGCCGAACCGCTCATCAAGCACTTCCTCGCGCGTTATCCGAACGCCGGCGTCATGGTCACCACCACCACACCCACCGGCTCGGAACGCCTGCGCAGTCTGTTCGAGAGTGCCGTTCGCCATGTCTATACGCCCTTTGACTTGGCGCCGATCATGAGCCGTTTCCTCGATGCGATCGGCCCCCGGCTCGTGGTCGTCATGGAAACCGAAATCTGGCCCAACATGCTGAGTGCCTGTGAGCGCCGCGGCATTCCGGTGGTGCTGGCCAATGCCCGACTGTCCGCCCATTCCGCTCAGAGGTATGCCCGACTCGGCGGCTTCACCGGCGAGACCCTGCGGCGGTTCGCGGCGATCGGTGCCCAGAGCCCCGCCGATGCGACCCGCTTCCAGGCCCTGGGGGCACCTGCCGAACGGGTACGGGTGATGGGTAACATCAAATTCGATGTCCGCCGGTCCGGCAGTTTGCTCGACCAGGCGGAGGTACTGCGCCGCCGCTGGGGGATTCGGCGTCCGGTCTGGGTGGCCGCAAGTACCCATGAGGGCGAGGAGGAGCAGGTCCTCCGCGCCCATCGAAAGATCCTGGACCGGCTATCAGGAGTCTTATTGGTCCTGGTACCACGCCATCCCGAGCGCTTCGAGCGGATCGCGGCATTAGTCGAGCGCCGGGGCTTCGCACTCGCGCGCCGATCCGCCGACGATCCCTGCGGCGAGCAGGTCTCAGTATTCCTCGGCGACACCATGGGGGAGCTGCCGGCCTTTCTCGCCGCGGGAGACGCGGCCTTCATCGGGGGCAGCCTGGTGCCCACCGGCGGCCATAATCTGTTGGAGGCGGCGGCGGCAGGGGTGCCCGTCGCTGTGGGGCCCCACACCTTCAACTTCGCCCGGATTACCGAGCTGATGGTGCGGGAGGGGGCGGCGATCCGGGTGACGGACGCCCATACGCTGGCGCAATGTATGGGGGAATGGCTGGGAGATGCAACGACCAGGGCACACGTCGGCGAGCAAGGGCGACGGGTGGTGCGAGCGAACCAGGGCGCCTTGCAGCGGCTGCTGGATCTGATTGATGGGATCTACGAAGACGACTCTGGAACAAACGGTTAACACCAACCTTCGGCCATGTCATCCTCGGTTGAAAGGCCCTGTTAACCGATTAACACTTTGTCGACAAAAAGGAAAACTGCTCCAGCAACCAAAGATGCAACGAAGCCGAGGATAAGTCCAACCACATAGTCTGTTCTCTTCTGCCTCCGAAACATTTGTAGGAACAAGTCCTGTTGCTCTTTAGATAGATCAGCAAGCTTTCGGTAATGCTCTGCTTCCTCTTTCTGGTGTTGCAGTGCTTCCGTGGTCGCCTTAAGTTGAAGTTGCTGCTGATCAAGTTTCTCCTTTACTGAAGAAATCGCAACGTCGAGTACCTTTCGTTCGCGGCTGACAACCTGATGAAAGTTCTCGAAGCTCTCGTTGATCGCTAAGAGTGGCTGTGAGACATCAAAGCCACCATCGGCTTCCTCCGTTGATTCGTTGCGTCGGATAATCGCCGTAGGCCAAGCGATGAGGAACAGTACGAACTGCAGAACGAGAAGAAGCAGCCACGTCAAAATCGCAAAGAGCTCAACTCCAGTGGCAATTTCCCCACCTGGCAGGATCGCGATTGAGATAAGAATCAGCGAAGCAAGATGCAGAAGTCCAATAGTTGCGTACCCACTACCAAAACGTGATTGAATCCTGGTGATCTTACGAGTGGGCAATAGAAGCATCCACGCTGGAACCCCACCTACTGTAATAGCTCCGGTAATAAGTCCGGCCACTTCACTAGATCCACGAACCGCAGCAACTATGAGCATAGCTAAGAATGTAACTGTCACCGACCTCTTAAGGGGGAGTAAAATCCTGACGGCAATTGGCGGGTTCATCGGTTTACCTTCACGTGGCTAACAAGCGATTAATGGGTATCTTCATCTGTATAACGTTCAATAGTTCGGAGGATAAAATTGGTTTCGTCTCAGCGGACTGGCATCTGAAACAACTTTCATGCCTGGTCGGATACCGCCCGAAGGGCGGCGAGCTGCTGGTCAAACTCCTCCGCGTTCAAGCCGTCAACCGGAATTCCTTTGCTCCAGAGAAGTTCGATAAACCCTCTATAGCCGATGTGCAGCAGTTCTCCGCACTCCCGCAGAGATAGACGTCCATTTAAGTATTCCCAGATCACAAGTCCGCACCTGATTCCCTCCTGAAGACTTTCGTTTTCCTGCCGATATGATTCAACGATCATATCAGGAAGTTCTATATTCATAACCGACATCGGACACTCTCCATCTGTTGAGTTATTATTACATGTCAAGTCTCGCCAGCGTCGCAGCGTCCGGTAGAGAGCCTGTCACGGCAATCACAGGGTCGGGTCCGTTACCGGACCATGTTGAAACGGGCACTGCCGATGCCGGTGTCCATGAGCGGAAAAGCTACCTCGGCTGGTTGGGCGTATGGACAATAAGGCTAAGGAATATGCGGTCGTCCGGCAAGCTACCGCAGTTGCGGACGAATTTTCCGTGGGGATAGGATACTACCCGCTTAATGTTGTCGGTAGTTGAGAGGCGTCGTGTTGCGTTACGCCGCGTTCAAGAACGTACTCCCCCGGACGTTTTCTGGCGCGGCTAACGCAACCTACACCCGAGGTCCGCACGGACAGGCCGCGCGGGGGGTGATGTGGGTGTCGATTGCGTTAAGACGTAAGACGTCGGCACCGACCCGGCGGACGATTAGCGCGCCTTGGTGCGTCGAATGCAACACGTCGAATCCTCCGACAACGCCGAATCATTCAGGATTGCTATCAGCTCCTGAAATCTTCAAGATAGGCTCAGACGATGCAATGGGAAACTGTCATCGGGCTGGAGATTCACACCCAGCTCGCGACCAAGTCGAAAATCTTTTCCGGCGCGCCGACTGATTTCGGTGCCGTGCCGAACACCCGGGCCTGTGCGGTGGACCTGGGATTGCCCGGCGTGCTGCCGGTGCTCAATGAAGAGGCCGTGACTCTGGCGGTGCGCTTCGGCAAGGCCATCGAGGCTGAGATCGCGGAGCGCTCCATTTTCGCACGCAAGAATTATTTCTACCCGGACCTGCCCAAGGGCTATCAGATCAGCCAGTACGAGCTGCCGGTGGTCGGTAAGGGGCGGGTACGGATCCTACTGGACGATGGTGCGATCAAGGAGATCGGTGTCACCCGTGCCCATCTGGAAGAGGACGCCGGCAAGTCGCTGCATGAGGACTTCCACGGCCTGACCGGCATCGACCTGAATCGGGCCGGTACCCCCCTGTTGGAGATCGTCTCCGAGCCGGATATGCGCTCACCGGAAGAGGCGGTGGCCTATGCCCGGAAGATCCACCGGATCGTGCGCTGGATCGGCGTCAGCGACGGCAATATGCAGGAGGGCTCCTTTCGGGTGGACGCCAATGTCTCGGTACGCCCCCAGGGCGAGGCGAAATTGGGCACCCGTACCGAGATCAAGAACATCAACTCCTTCCGCTTTCTGGAGCGGGCCATCCGCTTCGAGGTCGAGCGCCAGATCGATGTCATCGAAGGCGGTGGCCAGGTGGTGCAGGAGACCCGGCTCTATGATGCGGATCAGGGCGAGACCCGCTCCATGCGCACCAAGGAGGAGGCGAACGATTACCGCTATTTCCCGGACCCGGACCTACTGCCCCTGGTCATCGATGCCGATTTCATCGAGCGGGCGACGCAGGTGATGCCGGAGCTCCCGGACGCCAGGCGCCGGCGGTTCCGGGACCAGTACGGCCTATCCGATTACGACGCCGACCTGCTCACCTTGAGCCGGGAACTGGGGGATTACTATGAGCGCGTCGCCCAGGACACGGGTGATCCCAAGCTGGCGGCCAATTGGGTCAACGGTGAGCTGGCCGCGGCCCTGAACAAGGCCGGCCTGGAGATCGGCGCAAGCCCGGTCAGTGCCCCAATGCTGGCGGGGCTGATCAAACGCATTCAAGACCGGACGATCTCCGGTAAGCTCGCCAAACAGGTGTTCGAGGCCATCTGGAACGGCGAGGGCGATGCGGACGCGGTCATTGCGGCTCGTGGCCTTAAGCAGATCACCGACGCCGGGGCCATCGAGGCGGTGATCGAAGACATCCTGGCAACCAACCCGGCGCAGGTGGAGCAGTACCGCGGCGGCAAGGAGAAGGTGTTCGGTTTCTTCGTCGGCCAGGTCATGCAGGCCACCAAGGGCAAGGCCAATCCCCAACAGGTCAATGCGCTGCTGAAAGAGAAGCTCAGGGCATGAGCGAATCGGTAGCGGTAAATTTTTAAGTGGTCGAGTACAGAAGTTCATTAACCACTCCCAGTTTCTTTTTGGATCCCCTCTCCCCGACCCTCTCCCGGAGGGAGAGGGAACAAAACGCGTAGGTTGGGCAAAGCCGCCAGCCTGTCTGCGTGCGGAATGCACCGGCCGCGGACGGCGGCGTGCCCAACACACCATTCAAACCTTAACCACCACCGAGCGAATCTTATCAGGGTAGACTGCCTGCCGCTTCAATAAGGCCGAGGAGGGGGTTATTTCGGAAACAGCTGCGGAAACTCCTCGATCAGGATTTCCGCAACCGCACGGTTTCCCCCAGGGCCGAGGTGGGCATTTCCTTTCCAGTATATCTCGCTTGCCGTCAGCCCTCTCGCGTGGAAACGGGGGGTAAGATCGACGAAGCGGATGCCCTGATCGTCCAGAAAATCACGCACTTCCCGATAGTGCTCCGTATTTAACCCGTCCCCTCTCCAGGGATCATCCAGTGGTCCCACTGGAATCAACACGACGATGAGCGGTAGGTCGTTGCGTTCGGCGAAATCACGAAAATCGAGCAGTGCGGATTTATTCTCCTGCGCCATGGGATTATCGGAAAACCAGGAGCCTTTTTCACTCGTAGCCAGGCACATGAGGGCATAGATGTCCCCTAAACCCCATCGATTCTTGCACATGAGAGCATAGCGGTTCCTAAACCCAGGCGTGGTGAGCGCGGCGGCATCGGGTTGCCCTATCTCGGCCACCTGTTTCCTTAACGACTTTATCAGATTTACCGTTAACGAATAGCGCTTCAGGACATCCTTGATCCGCTTCCCCCGAGCGGCCGAGCTTCTCTCTGCATGTCGCTTCAGTCTACGGGCGACTTGCTGCGCCAATTCCTGGTCCGTGTGCCGTACCAATCGGTAATTTTTATCAATGGATACGCTATTGACCAGCCAACCGTCGATGACCGTCGAGTGTGGGTGAGCATAGTCGTTAGCAACATCGTTCCAGTAATAGAAGACGAAGAGTGCTTGCGGCAGGTAGCCGATTTGTTCGGCGATTTCGATGAACTTTTGGTACTGGTGGCGCTGGCCGGTATGGGTAACCCCACACTTCAATATACGAACACCGGTCGTTTTTTCGATGAGGGTGCCGAATTTTTCCCCGAACGGCGTATACCCCCAGGTGAAGCTGTCTCCCGCGAAGTAAACATAGGAATCGTACCGAGTATGCTCCCTATCGAAGCAACCGATGGAGTTCGACCATATGGGGTAGGTGACACCCTCTACCCAGTGGTATGCCTGTCTGTTTGTCCCGATATCGAACCCGCGTTGAGGGTGTTTAACGAAGTAATGCCTGGGATAGCGATTGCGACCCGCAACCTCCGGCCGCGAATCCCGGCGGTATTCCTTGAGCTGAGATACATACCTGGCCGGCAGAAGCCAGAATGAGATGGTGTCAAACGCCAGAACGAGCGCCAGAAAAATCAGAATGTTAATGAATAAGGTTTTCATCCTACAGTTCCCAATGCCATTTATACTCATCCAATTGACAAGTTGCTGCCGGCTTCCAGTCGCCGGCTGCCGATCGCCGAGCGTCCGCTACGCGGATCCTCGGGGCGCCTCCCTATGGGCATCCCGGAATGATTGGAACACGGGCGATTCGCCTCAGGTGTTTGGTTGCTCCGTCGGTCGGATCATGAAGGCCACCAAGGGCAAGGCCAATCCCCAACAGGTCAATGCACTGCTGAAAGAGAAGCTCAGGGCATGAGCGAATCCCGTCAGGGTAGACTGCCTGCCGCTTCAATAATGAGGCTGAGAGCCTGTCTAAAAAAGGGCCGTAGGCCATGGTAGGCAGTCGGCTGGGTTGAGGAACGAAACCCAGCTTTTACGGACCAGCCTACCAGCTTAAAATCTTAGAAGCTGTCTGGTTAAAACGGATCCTAGCATCGTGTTGCGTTACGCCCTGTTGTTCCCCCAGGCGTTTGCGCGTGCGGCTTAACGCAACTATACACTTAAGGCGAGGTCCGCGCGTGAGACCGCGCGGGGGATAATGTGGGTGTAGGTTGCGTTAAGACGCTGGCACTGGCCTAGCCGTAGACCAACGAGCCGTTGGGCGTCGAACGCAACACGTCAAACTTGACAGCGCCAAATCATTCAGGATTGCTTAAGGATGGGTTATTTTGAAAACAGCTGCGGAAACTCCTCGATCAGGATTTCCGCAACCGCACGGTTTCCGGCAGGGTTGAGGTGGGGATCTTCTTTCCAGTATAGGTCGCTTGCCGTCAACCCTCTCGCGCGGAAACGGAGGGTAAGATCGACGAAGCGGATACCCTTATCGTCCAGAAAATCACGCACTTCCCGATAGTGCTCCGTATTTAACCCATCCCCTCCCCGGGGGTCATCCCCTGGTCCCACCGGCATTAACGCGACGACGAGCAGTAGGTCGTTGCGTTGGGCGAAATCGCGAAAATCGAGCAGTGCGGATTTATTCTCCCGCGCTATGGGATTATCGGAAAACCAGAAGCCTTCTTCACTCGGAGCCAGGCACATGAGGGCATAGATGTCCCTATTCGAAACCTTTGCCCGGCACAGGTGGGTATGGATGTTCCTGAGCACAGGCGTAGTGCTCGGGGCGGCGTCGGGTTGCCCTATCTTGGCCACCTGTTTCGCTAGCGAATTTATCAGGTTTACCGTTAACGAATAGCGCATCAAGACGTTCAGAATCCGCCGCCTCCAAGTGACCGGTTTTTCCTCCGCATGTCGCTTCAGGTTAAGGACGATTTTCTGCGCCAATTCCTGGTCCGTATGCCGTGTCAATCGGTAATCTTTATCAATAGAGATGTTATTGACCTGCCAACCGTCGATGACCGTCGAGTGCGGATGAACATGGTCGTTGGCAACATCGTTCCAGTGATAGAAGACAAAGAGTGCTTGCGGCAGGTGGCCGATTTGTTGGACGATTTCGATGAACTTTTGGTGTTGGTGGCGCTGACCGGTATGGGTAACCCCGCACTTCAATATACGGACACCGGTCATTTTTTCGATGAGCGTGCCGAATTTTTCCTCGAACGGCGTATACCCCCAGGTGAGACTGTCTCCCGCGAAGTAAACGTAGGGATCGTACCGAGTATACTCCCTATCGAAGCAACCGATGGAGTTCGACCATATGGGGTAGGTGACACCCTCTACCCAGTGGTATGTCTGCCTGTTGGTCCCGATATCGAACCCGCGTTGAGGGTGTTTGACGAAGTAATCCTTAGGATAACGGTAGCGACCCGCAACCTTCGGCTGCGGATCCCGGCGGTATTGACTGAACTGAAACCCATATCCGGTCGGCAGGAGCCAGAATGAGATGATGTCAAACGCCAGAACGGGTACCACCAGAAAAATCAGAATTTTAATGAATAAGGTTTTCATTTTTGGACAAGCCCTCCGGCAGGGGGATATGATTTTAACCGTCAGACCCGTTGCGGGACACCGTTCGGTGCCCTGTCTGCTCTTCGGCCCCGGCAAGAGGCGTTCGCTGATTTGAGGCTAAAGTACCAAGACCTCCCTAATATCATCAGTCTGTTGCGGCTGCTTGCCGTAATGCCGGTCCTGTACCTGCTGCTCGAGCGGGAGTTCGGCTGGGCATTGCTCCTGTTTGCGGCAGCGGGGTTTTCGGACGGGCTCGATGGTTTCCTGGCCAAGCATTACGGTTGGCAGAGTCGCCTCGGCGGCATTCTCGATCCCCTTGCGGACAAGATCCTGTTGGTGGCCTGTTTCCTGGTGCTCGGGGCCTTGGCGCTCATCCCAGCGTGGCTGGTGTCGGCGGTGCTGTTCCGGGACCTGCTGATCGTCGGGGGGGCCGTGCTCTACAACTACCGGGTCGAGGAAGTAGAGGCGGCCCCGACGCTGATGAGCAAGCTGAACACGGTGCTCCAGATCCTGTTGATCGTGCTGGTGATCACGGACGCCGGGCCCATGCCCCTGCCGGGATGGGTCATCCGGACGCTGATCTGGATCTGTCTTACCACCGTGGTCGTCAGTGGTAGCCAGTATGTCTGGATCTGGTCGCGTAAGGCAGCGCAGAAGGGCTGGAAAGAGAATTGACGGGGCAGCGGGATTACGACTTGCGGGCCCCGATGATCTGTCGTATCAGCCACCGCGTCGGGCGGCATTTCCTGCGCAGGCTCTCGCGGTCGATCTCCTCCAGAAGTCCCATTAGGTAGCTCGGTTCCCGTGGACAGCGACGCATGATGTAGGCGACCGCGTCCGGGCCGAGCTCAAGGCCCCGGCGCTTGGCCGACTCCTTAAGTAAGTGCTCGCAATCGTCCTCGGGCAAGGGGAGCAGCCGGTAGCCTGGCCCCCAGCCCAGACGCGAGCGCAGATCAGGAAGGGTCAGGGGCAATTCTGAGACAGGAGTGTAGGCGCTCACCAACAGGCATCGGCCGGATTCGCGTAGGCGGTTGTAGAGGTCGAACAGGCCCTGTTCCCAAGTCGCATCCCCGGCGATGGCCTGGATGTCGTCCAGGGCGACCAGATCCCAAAGCTCCAGGTTGTCGAGTATGGATGGGGCCAACTCCCCATGCTCCAGGGGCACATAGATGGCCGAGCGATCGCCCTGCGTTACCTGCCGGCAGGCGGCTTGTAACAGGTGAGTCTTGCCGCTGCCGGCGGTGCCGAACAGATACAAGAAGTTGTCTCCGCTCCTCGCGGCCCAGGCCGTGACCGCGGCGACGGCCTCGGCGTTGGGACCGGACACGAAAGCGGCGAAATCCGCTTCCGGCCTCAGCTGGACGGGGAGGGGAATCTGGTGCATCCGGGATCCGGATCAACCGACCCCATCCAAGGCCAAGGCGGTGCGGGCGAGGCGTTTGCCCAATGCCTGGCACAGGTGTCTTTCCGCGTCGGTCAGGGGCAGATTGCTCTCACTGCCGGCTAGGTGGGAGGGGCCGTAGGGGGTCCCGCCGCTGCTGGTCCGCAGCAGATCGGTTTCGCTGTAAGGCAGCCCGACTAACAGCATTCCGTGGTGCAGCAGGGGCAGCATCATGGACAGCAGGGTCGTCTCCTGCCCGCCGTGGAGGCTGGCGGTGGAGGTGAATACCCCGGCCGGCTTCCCGATCAGGGTTCCCGCCATCCACAAGGAGCTGGTGCCATCGAGGAAGTACTTCATGGGCGCGGCCATATTGCCGTAGCGGGTCGGGCTGCCGAGGGCAAGTCCCGCACAACCCCGCAGGTCTTCCAGCTCGGCATAGGGGGGGCCTGCGTCCGGAATCTTGTCCTGGGTGGACTCGCATAGGGTGGAGACGGCGGGGACGGTGCGCAGTCGGGCTTCGATGCCCGGTATCTCCTCCGTGCCGCGGGCGATCTGATGCGCCATTTCCGCCGTAGCGCCGTAGCGGCTGTAGTACAAAATCAGTATGTAGGGCATGGCTGGTCCTCAGTGGAGAATGACCGATTCGGCACGCCGGGCGCCGAGGTAGTACGTGCGCAGATGCGCTCGGGTGCTGTCTGCGTGCGAGACACACAGGCCGCGCGGGGGTAATGTGGGTGTAGGTTGCGTTAAGACGCCGGCACTGACCTGGCAGACGATCAGCGAGCCTTTGAGCGTCGCAACGCAACACGTCAAACCCTGTCCCGACGCAGGAGGGATCTTTTCCCTCCGGACAACGCCAAATCATTCAGGATTGCTTTGATGCGGTTCGCGCCTCCTCGTGGTGCCATCCTGTATGACCTACCGCGCTCACCGCATCCTACAGGATATCGAGCACGGCCTCCGGTGGACGGCCCAGGGCGGCCTTATCCTCCGTGACGACGATTGGGCGCTCGATCAGCTTCGGGTGGGCGACCATGGCCGCGATCAGGGCGTTCCGGGACAGCTCCGGGTTCGCCAGCGCGTGCTCCTGGTACGCCTTTTCCTGCTTGCGCATGAGCTCACGAGGCTCCAGGCCCAACATATCCAGCAGACGTTCCAGCGTTGCAGTATCCGGGGGGGTCTTGAGGTACTCCAGGATCCGGGGCTCGAGGCCCTGGTCCCGAAGCAGCTCCAAGGTCCGGCGGGATTTGCTGCAGCGTGGATTATGGTAGATGGTGATGGTCATGAAAGCCCTCGATCGCGGCGGGGCGGACATCGCCCCTTGAATACTGCTATTGTAAGCCACGGTCGGAAAACTCCAAATAAGGTGAAGGAGGTCGGCGTTTATGAGTGAACAGGCATCTGACAAACGCGTATGTTTTCGTTGTCTGGTGGCGGGTCGGGTGCAAGGGGTTTTTTTCCGCGCCGCCGCCCGCGAGCAGGCCCAACGGCTGGGGCTGACGGGTTATGCGCGCAACCTGTCGGATGGCCGGGTAGAGGTCCTCGTCTGTGGCGAGCCGGACTTGGTGGGCCAACTACGCGAGTGGTTGCGCGTCGGTCCGCCCACGGCCGAAGTCACGGGTGTCGCCTGCGAGCCGGGTGCCTTCCCGCACCTGAGTGGATTCGATATCCATTAGCCGGGATCTCAAGCTGCTGTTACCGACCCTGATCGACGGACGCATTCTGCGTCGTTACAAGCGGTTTCTGGCCGATGTGGAGCTTGCCGACGGTTCGCTCGTAACCGCTCACGTGCCCAACACTGGGCGTATGTCTAGCTGTTGGTCCCCCGGTGCAGCGGTGCAGCTGAGTTGCAGCGACGATCCCCGCCGCAAGTTGGCTTGGACATTGGAACGGGTGGATATGGGTGCCGGTTGGGTGGGTATACACACCGGTCGCGCCAACGCGGTGATGGCAGAAGGCATAATGGGGGGACGGATTCCGACCCTTGCCGGATATCGGAAGCTCAGACGCGAAGTGAAATTTGCCCCCACCGGATACTCTAAAGGGCGTTTGGATATCGTCCTCACCAAGGGACCGGCGCCGGATGTCTTGATAGAGATCAAGAACGTGACCCTACTCGACGGCAACTGGCTGCGGTTTCCGGATGCCGTCAGCGAACGTGGGCGCAAACACTTGAGTCTACTGCAGGCGGCGGTGGAACTGGGCAACCGCGGTGTTATGCTGTACGCCGTCAATCGGCCCGAGGGTCAGTGCTTTGCCCCGGCCTGGTCGATCGATCCCGCTTACACCGAGCGTTTAACCGCAGCGGCGGAGGCTGGCGTCGAAGTGCTCGCCGTGCGCATCAGGCACACGGAAACCCACCTGGAGGTCGGCGAGGGGTTGCCGGTGGATCTTACAATGCCGAATCTGCAATGACACTCAGTGAGCTTCGTTACATCGTGGCGGTGGCGAGAGAGCGCCATTTCGGACGTGCCGCGGAGGCCTGCTTTGTCAGCCAGCCGACCTTGAGTGTGGCGGTCAAAAAGCTGGAGGACGAGCTCGGGGTGAGTCTATTCGAGCGTGGTACGGGGGAGGTGACCGTCACCACCGTCGGTCAGCAGATCGTCGAGCAGGCCCAACGGGTATTGGAGGAAGCGGATGGAATCAAGCACTTGGCCCGACATGGAAAGAATCCGCTTGCCGGTATCTTGCGTCTGGGTGCCATCTATACCATTGGTCCCTATTTGCTGCCCCGGTTGATTCCCCGGATATCGGAACAGGCACCGGAAATGCCTCTGATGATCGAGGAGAACTTCACGTCCGTGTTGAGCGAACGCCTCAAGCGCGGGGATCTGGATGTCATCGTTATCTCGCTGCCCTTCAATGAGCCGGGGGTACTGACGAGGCCCATTTACGACGAATCCTTCATCGTGCTATTGCCGGGCAGTCATCCCTGGTCCGGACAAGCGTCGGTAGATGTCGATCAGCTCGGCAACGAGGATGTGCTGCTGCTCGGACCGGGGCATTGCTTCCGGGACCAGGTACTCGAGGTCTGCCCGAACTGCATCAGATCCACCGCGGGCGGCAACAGCCTGCAACGTGGGCTCGAAGGAGGCTCCCTGGAGACCATCCGCTGCATGGTGGCCAGCGGGGTTGGGATAACGGTGCTGCCCTGTAGCGCCGTCGCGGAGGACCGGTTCGTGGAGCCTTTGGTACGTGGCCTGCCCTTTGCCGGAAAGGCCCCGCACCGCCGGGTGGCCCTGGCCTGGCGCAAATCGTTTTCGCGCCTGGAGGCGGTCGATGTGCTCGCGCGCGCCATCCGCGGGGCGGACCTTCCCGGTGTCTCGTATCCGGACTCGGCTTAAGGGAACCTTGAAAAATTGCTTCCCGGCGATTTTTCAAGCCGCGAAGTGAAAACGCAGTTTCCACTTCGCTTCATTTTTCAAGGTGCCCTTAAAGAGTCGGGCTATCGGTTATCAACGGATGGAGCGGTAGATCTCGCGCCGACCGTATTTGCTCAGCACCAGTTGCCAGAGTTGGCCCTGGCGGGAGCGGAAGTAGCCGGCACAGGCGTTCAGGTAGAACTTGAACATGCGATAGAAACGCTCGTCGTACCTGTCGGCGAACCGCGGCCAGGCGAGGTCGAAGTTCTTCCACCAAGCCATGAGCGTAGCGTCATAGTCCTGGCCGAAGTTGTGCCAATCCTCGAGGACGAAGTCGTGCTCGATGGCCTTGCTGACCTCCTGGAGCGAGGGGACATGGCCGTTGGGAAAGATGTACTTGTCGATCCAGGGGTTCGGGGCGCGCGGGTGGTCGTAGTCACCGATAGTGTGAAGTAGGAATAACCCATCTGCCACCATCACCCGCCCGACGGTCGCGAAATAGGCCGGGTAATTCTTGGGGCCTACGTGCTCGAACATGCCCACGGAGACGACCTTGTCGAAGCGGCCTCTAAGGTCCCTGTAGTCCATCAGCTCGATGCTGACCGGTAGACCAACACAACGCGCTTGGGCAAAGCGTTGCTGTTCCTTCGAGACTGTAATGCCGGTTACCTCTACCCCGTAGTTCTGCGCCGCAAATCGGGCCAGTCCCCCCCAACCGCAACCGATGTCCAGCAGCCGCTCGCCGGATTTCAGCTCTAGCTTGTCGCAGATGAGGCGAAGCTTGGCGAGCTGGGCCTGCTCCAGATCCGCGGCGTCCTTCCAATAACCACAGCTGTAGCTCATGGTCGGGTCCAGCATGGCCGCATAGACATCGTTGCCGATGTCATAATGGTGTTCTCCGACCTGGAAGGCGCGTTTGCGTGATTGAGGGTTGAACAGAAAATTACGCAGGAATGCCCCTAAGAACCGGAGCTTGCCGAAGCCCTTTATCGTGTTGAGGCGGGCGCTCAGCAGCTTATAGAGGGTCTCATCCAAACGCTTGCTATCCCAGGCATTATCCATATAAGCCTCGCCGAAACCGAGGGAACCCTGACGTAGAACCCGGTCATAGAGTGCCGCATCGTGGACCTGAATATCCCAAGGCCGGCTGCCGTTGAGCTGCACGTCGGCTAATTCCAGCAGCCGAATCAGGACCCCGGGGACCTCCCGGTCTTCTGGTTTGGGGCCATGGTTGGTCCCCATCGCCGTATCCTGTGCCGAAGCCATCCGAATGTTCCCGGTTTGCGATAGGTATCCGTCACATATAGTCTGCCGTGGTACAGATTTCTCGTATCTTCCGACGGCGCTGCGCCGAAAGGCCGCGCTCTTCTGCTTCACCTTCCGGCCTGGGATCAGGTTTCTATATACCCGAAAAATCTGTCGGCTTCATGCTCATCCCGGGCTCACTCCGGAAAAACCTTGCGGAAGGGCTTTACCGTGACCTCCGTGAAAACTCCGGCGGTGACATAAGGATCGGCGGCGGCCCAGGCACGAGCGGCCTCGAGGTCGGGAAACTCGGCCACGATCAGCGAGCCGGTAAATCCGGCGCTTCCCGGATCTTCGCTGTCGATAGCCGGGTGCGGGCCCGCCAGCAGCAATCTGCCCGCGTCCTGTAGCTGTCGCAACCGATCCAGGTGCGCCGGACGTGCCTTGAGCCGGTCGTTCAGGTTGTCCGCCTTGTCCTTGGCAATGATGGCGTAATACATGTTAGTGGATCTCCTCCGAGGCCGCGGAATCTGAAATATGCCGGGCCAAATAGAATGCCTGGGCAACCACGAAGACAAGCGTCAGCCCCATCATACCGAAGAGCTTGAAGTTAACCCAAGTCTCCTCCCGTGACTGGGCCACCATGCACAGCTCGAGCAGCTCCTTGGAAGATACCTCGCTGCAGGCGGCAAGATCGACTTCCAGCTGACCGGCAGCCGCGACGAGTGCCTGCTCGGCGGTGAAGAATTGCCCGGCCACATATAGATTCGCCAACCCGGCGATGATGAAAAAGATGGACCAGGCCAGATTCAGGCGGCGCCAAATGTGACGCGGCATCTTAACCGCCTGGCCCAGCATGCGCTCGATGAGCGGACGCTCACCAATGAAGTGGCTGCCGAGGAAGACGGCCGCGAACAACCAGTTGACGATAGACGGCTTCCACATGATGAAGGTACGGTCCTGCAAAAAGATGGTGAGCCCTCCGAAAACCATGAGCAGGCCGAGCGTGACCAGGTGCATGGTCTCGGTACGGCGGTGCTTGAGCCGGAACCAACCCACTTGGACCGCCGAGGCGACAATCGCCACTGCCGTAGCCGCGTAGATGTCGTAGACTTTGTAGGCAATAAAAAAGAGCAGGACCGGAAAGAAGTCGATCAGGAATTTCATGTGTGGGTGATGGTGAATTTATAAGTTGTCAAAGTAGAGAGGTTCATTTCGATCTCCTCTCCCCAACCCCTCTCCCGGAGAGGGTGTCGCAAAAGATGACGCCCTCCGTAGGATGCGGTGAGCCGCCAGGGACGGCGGCGAACCACATCAATGGATGGCGGCGTGTCCCATACCATGTTGGGCAGGGCACTATCCTGGAACTTTAATTTACCCTTCTTGATTTTATAATGCCTAATACCTCTTCAGAATTATTGCAGTTTCTGCAAATATAATCTCCTCTTTTAATAGACTTGTCGCTCTTTCTATATTTTTCAAAACTCGTCTGGTCTTGAGGGATTTTTTCTACTATCCAGGAGTTTTCCAGTGCTTGTTTTTCAAAAACTTCTTCTGCTTTAAGGCCAGCGAAGAAATGGGGGGAAAAGATTAACAGAAATAGCCTCTTGAATAGTTTGAACATGGGTCTTTCCTCATTCTGACCGGTTCCAACTAATGCAGCACACGCCGCCCACAACATTGTTGGTAGAAGCGTTGCATCAGATCCCGGACCTGGGATGGATAATTCAATGCGTCCATCTGCTCCATTCCCTCACGAAAGAAGGTGGGTGCCTCCTCAGGTAGGTACTCGATGACGGACTCGAAGGCCTCCTCCATCAGCGCCGGTTGATGGCTACGCGTCGCCACGATGGCCCGATTGAGCAGCAGGACCCGCCACGGGCGGGACGAGTCCGCGGAGGTCGTGTGCTGAGAGATTCGGGGGTCGACTGCATTGACGACCTCCGTGAGCAGGCCGTAAAGCTGCTCCAACTCGGATGGTCGCATCAGACGATTGGCCAGATGTGCCGCGCCGTTGACCACTGGCTCGAGGTAGCCAAGCTCTCCACCGCGGCGGGCTATCCAGCAGGCAAGCGGCAGTGCCAGCTCCTCAATAGCGCGGGCCTTTGGTGGCGCTAACAGAGTACCGGCGAGGGCTGCCAGGCGGGCCAACAGGTCGATGCCGTAGTTACCCAGGGAGTGGAGGTCCGCCGACGCCGGTGGAGTGAATCCATCCATCGCTACCTGATCCGGTGCGCCGTCCTCGAGTCGCCGTAGGTGATCGAAGAGATCGCTCAGGGCCTTCAACAGGACCCGTGGATCGGGATCTGCTTCGCCATTCCGGTCCTCGAGTACCTCGGTGAGCGCCTCCGAGTATATGCGGAGCGCTTCGGCGATATAGGCGATGTCGACCGGCGGTAACATAAGACTACTGATTTTAACAGCAGGCTTGGGCGCCGTCTGCCCATCTCGACAAGCGTTCCAAGCTGGTGTTCTAAGCTTGTCGTTTCTGATCTATAGGGTGCCTTGAAAACCCCATGACAGGGAATTTTCAAGTTGCCTATACTCGGCAGCAACAAAACTAGAATACCACCGGTTGAATAATTACGTTGCATTCCCTGCGTCCCAGCGGTTAATCAAAAGTCTCGCCGTGGTCGTGTTGAAATGGTCGGTGAAGGTTATACTTTCCCCCATGGAATTGATTCTGACCGTTGTCCGCTATCAAGATCGCCCTGCACAGTCGACGCCGACCGCGAGGATCGGCATCACCGGCGGGACCATCGGGCGCAACCCGGATAATGAGCTGGCGCTTGCAGACCCCGAGCGTTGGGTAGGGCGACAGCACGCCAGAATCAGCTTTCGCGAGGGTGCCTTCTTTCTGACGGATACCAGCAAGAACGGGACCTTCGTCAACAACGCCGCGGAACCGTTCCGTGAGGGTCAGGAGGTCGAGCTTCATGACGGTGACGTGCTGAGCATCGGTGCCTATGAAATCCGCGTCTCCCAGGAGGTTTCTCAACCGCAACCTGTCGCTTCGATCGACCCCCTTGCCGGCGGTAGGCCCGAATTCGAGTCCTATGCGCAGACCCCGTCCGGCGGCGCTGTGCCTGATATCATGGATCTGGTCGGAGAGACATCGGCAGCAAGCGATCCGTTCTCCCCCCCAGCGGCAAGCCAGGAAGCATCCGCAGGGCCTGACGACTGGCTGATGTCGGCGCCCTCGGAAGAGGGGCACCGGACGCTTAGGCCCGAGCGCGAGTCTTCCAGGGCCCCGGCTGCGGCGACGGAGCCGGATCATACCCCCGACTGGAACGCCTCCTACAGTCCGCCCGAAGCAGTTCCGGAGGACTATGACATCTGGGCGGATGCATCGCGCCCGCAACCCGGAGAACAGGACCTACCGACCGGCGGCCCCGAGTCTCCATCTGTCCCAGCCGTTTCGGACCCGGTCCTCCCCGTCGGCGGCCCCGAGTCTCCATCTGTCCCAGCCGTTTCGGACCCGGTCCTCCCCGTCGGTGGTCCCGAGTCTTCATCTGCACCAACCGCTCCAGAGCCGGTCCTCCATGTTGGTGACCCCGAGTCTCCGTCTACTCCAGCCACTCCGGACCCGCTTCCGTTTGAGGAGCAAAAAGAGTGGAACTTACCGACCGGTGGTCCTGAGCCTCCGATTGCCTCAGCCGTTTCGGACCCGGCTTCTTGCCTCGGTGGCCCCGAGTCTTCACCTGCACTAACCGCTCCGAAGCCGGCCCTCCATACCGGTAGCCCTGAGTTTCCGACTGCCTCGATCGCTCCGAACCCGGCCCCACGCGAGGGGCAACCGGTACCGACCCCTCCCTCGGGTGAAAGGACCCAAGAAACACGATCAGCGCCTACCATAGCCAGCGAGACGGATGCACTCCAGGCCTTCCTCACGGGATTGGACACCGGAGAACTACCGGCCGATCGGCAGGCCCAAGCCGAACTTATGCGGACCACGGGGTTGCTCTTGCGGGCGATGACCGAGGGGCTGATGCGGGTCCTGATGGGTCGGGCCAGCTTCAAGAACGAGCTACGTCTGGAGATGACCAGGATCCAGGCGACGGAAAACAATCCCTTCAAGTTCTCGGTCGACCCAAGAGACGCCCTCGCTCACTTGCTGTTTCGACCGAGCCGTGGTTTCTTGCCGCCCCTGGAAGCGACCCGTGAGGCCTTCGACGACATCCAGTGCCACGAGATGGCACTCGTCGCCGGTCTCCGCGCGGCGCTCCATGCGCTGTTGAAACGCCTGGACCCGGCGGAATTGGAAAAACGGTTTCGCGACCGTTCCTTCATCGACAACCTGATGCCGATGGCCCGCAAGGCAAAGTATTGGGACCTTTTCACTGAAACCTACCAGGCGATTGCGGCGGATGCGGCCGACGATTTCATGAACCTGTTCAGAGACGCCTTCACCCGTGCCTACGAAGATCAGGCAGCGCGCCTCAGACAGGCCAGGCCCCACGACAAAACATCGCCTTAGGGATCGACGCGAATGTTCCCGTGGGTACGAACCATCCAATTCGCGTGATTCGCAGTTTATGCTGCCTTTTCCAAGGACCAAGCCATGCCCCTCAGCCAACGGAACCGACCTGCGTCGGGACAGGGTTTGACGTGTTGCGTTCGACGCACCAAGGCTTGCTGATCGTCTGCCAAGTCAGTGCCGGCGTCTTAACGCAACCTACACCCATATTACCCCTGCGTTGCCGGTCCGCGCCGACCTCGCGTCGGGTGTAGGTTGGGTTAGGCGCACGGAGAAACGCCGCGGAGGGCACGGTGTCGAACGCGCCGTAACCCAACACGTCCGGTCCTCCAGGCCGCGCCAAATAATTCAGGAACTCGATTCGCACCTCTAGACGACCCCAAGCCGCACCCCCATGCGGCGCTGGAAATCTACGACCATCCGGGCGGCTACCGGCAACGCGATGCCGGCAGGAGCCGGTGCGGGTCCGCCTGGAGGAGCTGCACGCAGGCTACGAGACCCTACAGGGTACCGGCAGTGCCCGCGGGCTTGCCACCGGGGCGCTCTTTACACTGACCACGTATCCCCGTCAAGACCAGAGGGCACCTTGAAAAATACCGTTGCGGCTGGGGTTCGAGTTAAACTCTCAGCCATCCGACCTAGGAACCACAGGCGAGCAAACCTCTGGGCCAGTGTAGCTTCTTCGACCAAGAAAACCGGTTACAGGGCATCAGCCAGCTGGGCGACCCACTGGAGCGGCTGGTCGCGGCGATCCCGTGGGAGATCTTTCGTCCCCTGCTGGAGCCGGTCCACGAACGGGACGCAAATCCAATGCGGGTCGCAAACCGTTCGATGTCCTGTTGATGTTCAAGATCCTGATCCTGCGGACACTCTATAACTTGGCGGATGAACAGGTCGAGTATCAAATTCGGGATCGGCTTTCATTCGTGCGCTTTCTCGGTTTAGGCCTCGAGGATGCGGTTGCGGATGCCACCACAGTCTGGCGCTTTCGCTAACGCCTCAAGGAGCGGGGGTTGATCGACACTTTGTTCGATCGCTTCGGCGACTTTCTGACCACGGCGGGTTTCCAGGCCAGGCAAGGACAGCTCATCGATGCCACCATCGTCCCGGTGCCCATTCAACGCAACCACCGCGAAGAAAACCGGCGAATCAAGGAAGGCGAAGTTGCGGCCGATTGGAGCGGGGCCAAGCGGGCGCAGAAAGACGTGGCGGGACGCTGGACGGGAAAGCGGGGCAAACAGTCCTTCGGCGACAAAAACCACCTCGGTGTCGATGCCAAGCACAAGCTCATCCGTACCTTCGAGGCCACGCCGGCTAACGTGCCTGACAGCCGCGTCCTCGACGCCCTCCTCGACCCCGACAACGAAGATCCGGGCGTCTGGGCCGACAGTGCCTACCGCAGTGAGGAAACGGAACGGGTGCTGGAGGACGCCGGCTACGACAGCCACATCAACGAAAAAGGACACCGTGCCCACCCGCTCAGTGACGAGCAGCAAGCCAACCATCGCAAACGTTCCAAGATCCGCTCCCGTGTCGAACACATCTTCGGCGTTCAGGAAAACAGCATGAAAGGGAAATTCATCCGCACCATCGGATTGGCTCGTGCCGAAGTCAAGATCGGCCTCATGAACCTGACCTATAACCTCATGCGTTACCTCCAGCTCACCAAAGGCCGACTGAACAAGGCCGCCGCTTATGCCCGTAACGCCATCCCCGAATACTGGATCCTGAGCCTGCGCGACCGCCGTTTGGAGGTCTACCGCAGACCGAGCCATGGCGCCTACGCCGAACGTACTCTGCTCACCGCGGGCAAGACCATTTCCCTCCTGACGGCGCTGGCGCTGCGGGTCGAAATCGCGGCCCTGTTGCCTTGAGCATCGGGTCCTTTAGAGCTGGTCGGGTTTGATACCTCAAGCTCGAATGACCGCACCGGTGCGCCCGTCGCGGATGGTGGATGGACGGGCGCGGGTCCCGCAGTGGCCGGCCAGAACGAGATCCACCTGGTGACCGAGGGTCAACCGCACCTGGAGGGGAGTACGCGCCGGCGGACGGTCGCTGATATTCGCGCTGGTGGATACCAGGGCGCTGCTGGCAGTCGTGCACAGGGCTGCGGCGATGGGGTGGGCGGTGACCCGCACGGCGAGAGTCGCATGCCGCCCCCGGAGCCAGTCCGGCATGCCGGCACGGGTGGGCAGCAGCCAGGTGTTCGGGCCGGGCCAGGTCGCAAGGACGGCTTGCATGCGGGCCGCGTCCAGCGGCTCTACGAAGGGCTCGAGCTGGGCGAAATCGGCGCCGATGAGGATCAGCCCTTTGTGCTCGGGGCGCCGCTTGATGGCGAGCAGGCGTTGTACCGCAGCCCGGTCCCAGGGATCGCATCCGAGACCATAGACGGCCTCAGTGGGGTAGGCGAGGATGCCGCCGCCCCGGATGCAGTGGGCAGCCATCCGCAGCTTGTAGCGTCCGGGCAAGCTCTCAAGCTCGGTGGTCACGTCCGTATCCGTTAGAGCAAGGCCCCGTCGATACCGGCCTCGGCAAAGCTCGCCATCTCCCGGTGCAGGGCGCAGGCGAGACGCAGCAAGGGCAGCGCGGACGCGGCGCCGCTGCCCTCCCCGAGCCGCAACCCCAGATCCAGCAGCGGCTCGGCGCCGAGCGCCGCGAGCAGGATCGCATGGCCCGGCTCGCAGGAGCTGTGTCCGAACAGCATCCAGTCCCGCGCCCCGGATAGGATACGGGTCGCGGCCAAGGCCGCGCTGGTCGCGATGAAACCGTCAACGAGCACCGGAATCCCCAGCTGGGCCGCGCCCAGATAGGCCCCGGTCAGGGCCGCGATCTCAAAACCGGCGACTCGACGCAGGGCCTCGAGGGGGGTATCCGGCGCGATCCGATGCAGGTGCAGGGCGCGTTCGATCAAGGCCGCCTTGCGGGCGATACCGGCGGCGTCGAGGCCGGTGCCGGGACCGGTCAGCTCAGAGGCCGGGCGCCCCAGCAAGGCGCAGGCCAGCGCCGCGGCCGCGGTGCTATTTCCGATCCCCATCTCGCCGCCGATTACCAGCCGGCAATCCCGGTCGTTAACCGCACGCTCGACCGCCGCACGCCCGGCAGCCAGGCAGGCGTCGAGCTCGGCGCTCGACATGGCCGGCTCGCGCGAAAAGTCCTTTGTGGACGGGGCGACACCGACCAGCCGCACCGACGGCGGCACCGGATCACAGGCAATCTCCCCGACGGTGCCGAGCACGATCAGCTCCAGGTCAGCAGCAAGCGCCTCGGCCAGCACCGAGATCGCGGCACCTCCCGTTGCCATGTTGGTCACCATCTGGGCCGTCACGCTCTGGGGATAGGCCGAGACCCCGGCGTCGGCGACCCCATGATCGCCGGCGAAGACCAGGATCCGGACCGGATCGACCGTTGGGTAGACCTCGCCCTGCATCGCCGCCAATGCGATCGCGATCTCTTCGAGCCGCCCGAGCGATCCCGGTGGCTTGGTCAGCCCTACCTGCCGTCTGGCGGCGACGTGGCGTGCATCCTCGTCCAGGGGCCGCACGGGCTTGGACAGCCAACTCACGGCAACCGCCTCCCGGAAACGGACGACAATCGGACGCTGGTCGAGACCGGCTTGCCGCAGCGTGTGCTCCACGGGCCAGAGAACAAGTAGTAGGCCATAAGGGTTTTCCCTCGCTGATACGCCCCGGCAGTGCGGGAACAACAGCAGTGTATCTATCCTCGGCGGAGGGTTCCAGAAGGATCCGTAGGATGTAACGGCTTCCCAGGTACGCTCCATCAAATCCCTTTATACCCCATCCTTGGCTTTCCCTTGGAAACAGAACATACAAGGATGTGGTGAGCGCAGCGAACCACATCGGCCAGATTATCTTGTTCGTTCCCGGACTCCGGAGATTGTGAAAGCATTCACCTTATATCTGGCAGCAGTATAATCACCGTTCCAGTTCCCAATCGCTAAATCAAAGGAGAAATAGCATGCTCAAATCGCGCGCTTCCATAAGAACAGCCCTACTCGGGAGCATTTTGGTTGCATTGCTTGCGCAAGGTCTCGCCCAAGCCGCTGAGAAACAGACGGACAAACCCCTCTACGACAGGCTCGGCGGGGTGTATCCAATCGCTGCCGTGGTGGATGAATTCATCGATCTGTTGCTGGTAAACGATGTGCTCAATGCCAACCCGGCGATCAAGGCAGCCAAGGTCCGTGTGCCGGCGGCCGGCCTGAAGTATCACCTGACGGCTATGGTTTGCCGGGAGACGGGAGGTCCATGTGAGTATACGGGCCGCAGTATGAAAGAGTCCCATGGTCATCTCAAAATCAACGAAAAGGAGTGGCAGGCCACGATGGCGGACCTCCGCCGAGTGATGAACAACTATGAGGTGCCCGCAAAGGAGCAAGACGAGTTGATGGCCATCGTCGAGGGCATGAAGAAGGAGATCGCCGTTACCGAGTGAAACCGCTTTTCACACTTGGTAAAGCAGGAGAGGCCATGAGTTATTAGGACGAGGCCATCAAGCACTTGGAGCAGACCAATCCTCACAATATCCCGGAATTCAACAGAGTATAGAAGGCGGATGAGGCCAAGATTCGTGCCGCACGACATCTGTTGCGGCTGATGTCAATCGAAGCAGCCAGGGTCTGGAACCGCGTTGCAACACCGACAGCCACAAAAAAGCGAGGTCCGCGCATACAGGCAGCGCGGGGGGTAATCTGGGCGTAGGTTGCGTTAAGACGCCGGCACGGACACCGAAGGAGATCGACAAGCCGTTAGGCGTCGAACGCAACCCGTCAAACCCTGTCCCGACGCAGGAGGGATTTTTTCCCTCCAAACAACGCCAAATCATTCAGGATTGTTCCGTGGTTATGGGAATGATAGTGATGTCCACCCGGCGGTTGCGACGGCGACTCTCTTCGGTCTCGTTACTCGTGATAGGCTGGTCCTCGCCGTAACCGATGGCACTGAGGCGGCCGGGATACACACTCTCACTGAGCAGATAGCCTTCTACCGCCTGGGCACGCCGTTCCGATAGCCCCTGGTTGTGCGCGGCCGAGCCGGTACTGTCGGTATGGCCGGCGATGGTGAGCCGGGTCTTCCCGTACTTGTTTACGACGCCCGAGATCTTGTCCAGGGTGCTGTGGAAGCCGGGTTTGATCCGGTCCGAATCTATCTCGAACGTGGTCTCGCTGGTCATTCCGACCAATAACCGGTCGTCGGGAAGGGGCTTGACGCGGATGACGCCGGCGGCAATCTCCGGGGCCAGCAGCTTCTCGAAGTCACGGCGCTGCTGCTCCATGTAGTGGCCGATCAGGCCGCCGGCCAAGCCGCCTCCCACCGCCCCGATCACGGCACCCTTGGCCGATTTGTCCGCTACCGCGGCGCCGACGGCGGCGCCGGTAATGACGCCGATGGCGGCCCCTGCCTGGGTCTCCGTAAGTGGCCGCCGGTTGCCGTACTCGTCGGTGGCACAAGCGACCAGCAACAGGCTGCCGGCAAAGAGTGTGGCACCGGGCTTCATCCAAGATTTGTTCATCGATCGATCTCCTGCCAAGAAATCCTATGAAAGAATCGCCGTAGCACTTTGTACGGCTTGGGTGGAATAGTATCAAAGCAGGATTCTGCCCGCGCTCTTTTCGGTTCGCCAGTCGCCATATGAAGCGCACAGGAAGATGCTAAAGTTATCCAGACCCTTCAGATTGGGTAGTGGTTAAGGTCTAAATAGAAGCATAGCCACTAGCGGCGTGTTGGGCACGCCACGCGCCACTCCCTCTCCCTCCGGGAGAGGGCTGGGGAGAGGGGATCAAAAAAGAGATGGAGCATAATGAACCCTTCTACGCTACCACTTAAAAATTTACCACTACCCAGAATTGCTGATTCCAACACCGGTTGCCGATGAGCGACTCCCTGTTTCACCCCGCCGTCGGGGCTTGGTTTCGGACCAGCTTCAATACGCCGAGCCCGGTCCAGGCCGCGGCCTGGCCGGCCATCGCACGCGGTGGGCACACGCTGTTGGCGGCACCCACCGGCTCGGGCAAGACCCTGGCGGCCTTTCTCGCCGTCATCGACGGTCTGTTGCGCGAGGGCCTGGAGCGGGGTCTACCCGACCACACCCGGGTGCTCTATGTATCGCCCCTGAAGGCCTTGTCTACCGACATCCAGCTCAATCTGCAACGGCCACTACTAGGCATCGCAGACCAGTTGGCGGCGCGGGGCCTACCGCCGGTGGAGATCCGGGCCTGGGTACGCACCGGCGATACCCCCCAGTCCGAACGCGAGCGGATGCGTCGTCTTCCGCCACACATCTTGGTGACTACGCCCGAGTCCCTCTACATCCTGTTGACCTCGGCCTCGGGGCGCGACATGCTCAAAACGGTGCGGACGGTGATCCTGGACGAGATCCACGCCCTGGCCGGCAGCAAGCGCGGCGCTCACCTGGCCTTGTCCCTGGAGCGACTGGAGGCCCTTGCCCCGGAAGTCCTTACCGGGCAGCCGCTGCAGCGCATCGGGATCTCCGCGACCCAGGGCTCCGTCACGGACATGGCACATTTTCTCCTCGGCATCCGGGAGATGCCCTGCGCAATCATCGATCTGGGCCATAGCCGTCCCTTGGATCTCGGCCTGGAGGTCCCCGCCTCGCCCCTGGAGGCGGTGATGGCGGGGGAGGTGTGGGGCGAGCTCTACGACCGCCTGGCGGCCCTCGCCCTGGAGCACCGCACGACCCTGATCTTCGTCAATACCCGGCGGTTGGCCGAACGGGTGGCGCACCACCTCTCCGGGCGCCTCGGCGAGGGTGCGGTCATGGCCCATCACGGCAGCCTGGCGCGGGAGCACCGCTGCGAGGCCGAGGACCGACTCAAGGCCGGTGCGCTGCGGGCCTTGGTGGCGACCGCATCCCTGGAGCTCGGCATCGATATCGGCGACATCGATCTGGTGTGCCAGCTCGGCTCGCCGCGGTCCGTGGCCGCCCTGCTGCAACGGGTCGGCCGCTCTGGCCATGCCCTGGCGGCCACTCCCAAGGGCCGGCTGTTTCCCCTGTCCCGCGATGACCTGGCCGAGTGTACCGCCCTGCTCGCGGCGGCGCGGACGCGCCGGCTCGACCGCATCCGGCTCCCTCACCAACCCCTGGATGTGCTGGCCCAGCAGGTCGTCGCCGAGGTTGCCGCCCAGGACTGGGATGAGCAGGGATTGTTCGATCGCCTGCGTCGGGCCTGGCCCTACCGGGAACTCTCCCGCGCCACCTTCGATCAGGTCCTACAGATGCTCGCCGACGGCTTCTCGACCCGGGTCGGGCGCCGCGCCGCCTATCTCTATCGTGATCGGATCGGGGGCCGGCTACGTGGACGCAAGGGCGCGCGCCTGACCGCCATTACCAACGGCGGCGTTATCCCGGATCAGTTCGACTATGATGTCCTCTTGATGCCCGAGGGCGTGCGCATCGGCACCCTGAACGAGGACTTTGCCTTCGAGAGCCTGGCCGGCGACATCTTCCAGCTCGGCAATACCAGCTACCGCATCCTGCGGGTGCAGTCAGGCCAGGTGCTAGTGGAAGATGCCAGGGGTCAGCCGCCCAACATCCCCTTCTGGTTCGGCGAGGCGCCGGGACGCGACGACCTGCTCTCGGCGGGCGTCTCCGCGCTGCGCGCCGGGATTGCGGAGCGGCTGGAGGCGGGGGTTGACCAGGCCCGGGCCTGGCTCCTGGATACCTATGGCCTGGAGCCCGCGGCAGCCGACCAATTGTTGGTCTATTACGGGGCCGCCCAGGCGGCCCTGGGCCTGCTGCCCACCCAGGACCGGATCGTCCTCGAGCGCTTCTTCGACGAGGTCGGCGATATGCACCTGGTGGTGCACTCGACCTACGGCTCGCGCCTCAATCGTGCCTGGGGGCTGGCCCTGCGCAAGCGGTTCTGTCGCACCTTCAATTTCGAGCTCCAGGCCGCGGCGCTGGACGACTGTATCATCCTCTCCCTGGGCGCCGTGCACAGCTTTGCCCTGGAAGACATTCAACATTTCCTCAAGAGCGATACGGTGCACCGGCTGCTGACCCAGGCCCTGCTCGATGTCCCCTTGTTCGGCACCCACTGGCGCTGGAACGCTACTACCGCCCTGGCGGTACGACGCTACCGCGGCGGCAGCAAGGTGCCGCCCCAGTTCCAACGCTCCGCGGCCGAGGATTTGGTGGCGCTCATCTTTCCCGACCAGCTCGCGTGCCTCGAAAACATCCAGGGTGAGCGCGAGATCCCGGATCATCCCCTGGTCACTCAAACCCTGGGGGACTGCCTCACCGAGGTCATGGATACCGCAGGCCTGGAACGCCTGTTTGCGCGCATCGAGTCCGGCGCGGTCGAGGTGATCGCCCGCGACCTGGCCGCGCCCTCGCCCCTGGCCGAAGAGGTCATCGGCGCGCGTCCCTACGCCTTTCTCGACGACACTCCCGCCGAGGAGCGGCGCACCCTGGCTGTTCGTACCCGGGGTCTGATCGACCAGGACCAAGCCGCGCGGCTCGCCCGTCCGGACCCGGCCGCCGTGGCCAAGATACGCGAGCAGGCCTGGCCGAGTATTACTGACCCGGACGAACTCCACGACGCCTTGTTGCTGGCCGGATTCCTGACCTGGGACGAGCTGGGCGCCGGCACGGGTTTTTTTGCCCGGCTCGCCGCGGAGCAGCGCGCGGTGCGTCTGGAGATACCGAGGGGCACGGTCATCCTGTGTGCCACCGAACGGCTGCCCGAGCTGGCCGCCGTCTGTCCCCTGGATCCAACCATCGTCGCCGGCATCCCATCGAGCATCCCGTTTCCCGCGGAGCGGGTCACAAAAGCCCTTCTCCCACCGGGAGAGGGGTTGGGGAGAGGGGATCGAGACAGCGCCCTGCGCGAGCCCGTAGGATGTGGTGAGCGCCTGCCCCGCCCCAGGGACGGGGCGGGTAGGCCGCGAACCGCATCGTTGGATAGTGCCATGCCCAACTTGGTGGAACACACCGCCATCCATCGATGCGGTTCGCCGCCGTCCCTGGCGGCTCACCGCATCCTACAAAGAGCGTCATTTTTTGCGACATCCTCCCCCCAGGGAGAGGGAGCCTGTCCCGAGCAGGCGAGGGATCTAGGGAGAAGGGATCGAAAGGTGACCGATGCCTTTTGCGACACCCTCCCTGCGGACCGGGATCACGCCCTGCGTGAAGTCATCCGTAGCCGCCTGGAGTGCCTGGGACCGGTCCGGGCCGCGGATCTCGCCCGCCCGCTGGATCTGCCCGTGAGTGACCTGGAGCAGGCCCTGGCGGCGCTGGAGCAGGAAGGCTTTGCCGTGCGCGGCCGCTTCGACCCGGACCTGGCCGGCGAGCAATGGTGCGAGCGCCGACTGCTGGCGCGGATCAACCGCTATACGGTGGAGGGACTGCGCAAGGCGATCGCCCCCGTGAGCCCGGCGGCCTACATGCGCTTCCTGCTCCACTGGCAGGGCCTGGCCGGCAACCGGGTAGAGGGTATCGAGGGCACCGGCGCCGTGCTCGACCGGCTCGCCGGCTTCAGCATCCCCGCCGCCGCTTGGGAGGCCGAGGTCCTGCCTGCACGCATTGCCGCCTACACCCCGGATCTGCTCGATAGCCTGACGGTCAGCGGTCGCTATCTCTGGCTCAGACTGCATCCGGGCCAGGGGGGTAAGACCCCGATACGCACCACCCCCATCGCTATTCTGCGCCGCGAGACGGTTGCCCTATGGCAAGCGGACGGCCCGGCAGAGGCCAGCGGACTCTCGTCCCGCGCTGAGCTGCTGCTGGATCTGCTCCAGACCCGCGGCGCCCGCTTCTTCGCCGATCTGGTGAGCGACAGCGGCCGGTTGCGTACCGAGGTCACAACCGCCCTCGGTGAGCTGGTGGCCGCCGGCCGGGTCACCGCGGACGGCTTCGCCGGCCTGCGTGCCCTGATCGCGCCGGCGGCAAGCAGTGTCACCACACGCCGCCGGCGCGGTAATAGCTCCATCGACCCCATCGACCCCATCGACCGGGCCGGGCGCTGGGACGCCTTGCCCACACCGGGCGCCGGTGCCCAACCCGAGTCGCCGGCAGCGCAGAGTGTCCGGCTGGAGAAACTAGCGCACCAGCTGATCCAACGCTATGGCCTGGTGATGCGCCGGATCCTGGAACGCGAACGGGGCCTGCCGCCCTGGCGCGAGCTGCTGCGTGCCTATTGGCGCCTGGAGGCCAGGGGCGAGGTGCGCGGCGGACGCTTCGTCACCGGCTTCAGCGGCGAGCAATTCGCCCACCCGGAGGCCGTCGCCGCCCTGCGCCGCCACCGCGAGCCGGGCCCTGAATCCCCGGTGGTCGTCAGCGCCACGGATCCGGTCAACCTCACCGGTGTCCTTACCCCTGGGGAGCGGGTCGCCGCCATCCTCGGCAACCGGGTCCTGTATCGCCAGGGTATCCCGGTGGCCGCCAGGATCAACGGTGAGATACGGTTTTTTATCACCCCGCGCGCCGAGGAGGAACGCAAGTACGCGCAACTCCTGACCCAGGAGCGGAAGAGTAGGGATAGCGTCAAACACCGGAAAATGGTAGGGCGCGGGTGGTGATTGCAGCGGAAAAGATTTGTGGTACGTTATAGTTGCACTTTGTTACATTACAATGAAGTATTTAATCATATTCGAGAAGACGGAAACCGGTTATTCAGTGTATTCTCCAGACCTGCCCGGCTGCGTATCGATTGGAGAAACGCAATTCGAGCGAAGCGAGAAATCTTGTGAATTATGTGCCTGATTTTACGGTCCAGGATCTCTCCCTCCGGTCGAGATGACAGCCCGTAGGATGGGCAAAGCAAACGCCTATCAAGATAGTCCAGGACTTTGGTCATTCCACGGAGACCTCCAGACCACGGTTGCTTGCAGGATGCACCAAGCGAAGCGTGCCCATCGACTGACATGAGGCAATCGCCTAACATGCGGGTAATGGTTCAGACCCCACCTCGTCATTCCGACAGGGATTGCCGGAATCTGCCGATGCCAGGGAGGCAGCAAAGACAGTGGAGAGTCTGAACGATCAGGTGACGGGCGGATTGCCCTTGGCGCTGACAACAAAAAACAGGAGTTAAAAAAATGAACTGGATCAATCTGTCGGGAAATACGATCTTTGAGAAAGGTGAACTTAGATATCGTCCAACTCCTGCTGCGAATTTGGAAATGGGTGCTCCCAGTCATGCATTCACGAAATCGGATATATATTTTGAAAATGGTGAAATCGAATTCGACGTAACATTGGAAGCTGCTTCCTCACATTGCCAATTGGTATTCAACTATGGACTCGAAGCTCAAGTACATGTAGGATTGAATTACAATGGTGCGCCATATGGAATAGGTATATTCAGAAACAATCAATTTCAGAATCTGTCTGTTGCAGGTCTCGGTACCCAACTGTCGGCCCATAAAACATACTCGATTAAAGTCACGGTCAAAGGCTCGAAAATCAATCTGTTCGTCGACAATGTGTCGGTTTGCGCCACAAATGCAATCGTGGAAAAGTCCCAGCTTACATTTTATTTTGGTGGTAATTCTCCTTTAACCGTATCCGAGATAAAAATCAGCAAAGATATCCCGAAGGCCTTTGTCGTGATGCAATTTACCGAGGAGTTCGATGAGCTATATAATGAAGTCATTAATCCGGTCTGCAAAGAATTCGGATTCGATGCAATCCGAGCCGATGATATCTTTACGCAAAACCCGATCATTCAGGACATTGTAAATTCCATTCAGGAATCCGCTATCGTGATTGCCGACATAACCCCGGACAACCCAAATGTATATTATGAGGTCGGTTATTCCCATGGAATCAATAAGCCGACGATATTGCTTTGCGATGACAATAGGGAAAGACTACCTTTTGACCTATCCGGAATTAGAACAATCTTTTATAAAAACAAGATTGCAGGAAAATCCAAAATTGAAGATTCACTGAAAAAACATCTGACATCAATTGGTTTCTAACAAAGGGTTTTGGCTCTTTATGGATTCCAGACTGTTCTATCCTCCCTCCCCGGCACGACCGTCGAGTGTGGTGAGCATCTGTCTGCGTGCAGGGACGCACCGGCAGGCGGCGAACCGGAGCGGTCCGGCGGAAACTTTGGAGTGCGGCGGCGACCTTATCCCGGTATTGGTAGAAACCCACGCTACCTGGTGTAACCGGGGGTGCCGGCATGTACGCTGCAAACCCGCCGCCGCTTTGGATTTGGCGACGCATCTATCCCCGGCCAGGCGTTGCAGCCAGGGGAAGGCGCCGTCGCCGCGGCGCACGTGGAACCCGCTGCCCAGGTTCTCGGCAAGCGCCGCTGGTATCCCCCGTCGCTGAGGTTGATTCGGTCGCGCCGCTTTGCCGGCGCACTCCAAAGCAGTCCGGAATCCATAAAGAGCCAGGGGTTTTTTTATCGGGTTACGACGTGTGCGAGTTTTGCGTCGAAAGTCCAAGCGATAGAATGCACGCCTAACCCAGTGAATCATCCACTAACTAACGGAAGCCGAAGCCGTGCAACGGCGGAGCCATTTGAAGCCGCGGGAACAGACCGTGGTCGTCCTAGGCGCGAGCCCGAAGCCGACCCGTTACTCCTATCAGGCGGTGAAGCTGCTGCATGACCGGGGCTACGACGTGATTCCGGTGCATCCGAAGGTGAGCCATCCGAAGGTGAGCCGTATCGATCGCATCCCGGTGGTCAACCACCTGCGTCGGATCCAAGGGCCGGTTCATACCCTCACCCTGTACCTGGGGCCTGCACGCAGCAAGGCGATGATTGCGGACATCCTCGATTTGGCACCGGGACGGGTGATCCTGAACCCGGGAACCGAATCGCACGCCCTCGAGCTTGCCCTCAAGGACGCCCGCATCCCTTTTGAACACGCCTGTACCCTGGTCCTGCTGCGGACGGGGCAGTTCTGAAGAAGGCACGGGAGAAAGACGGATGCGCGAGCTGATCAAATTGCGGACGGACAGGCGGGAGACCCTGGTCGATATTACGCCCCAGGTCCGTGATCTGGTGCGCCGCAGCGGCGTACGCAACGGGCTGGTGGCCGTCTATGCCCAAGGCTCGACCGCGGCCCTCATGATCCAGGAGAACTGGGACGATAGTGTGCAACGGGATGTGGTCGAGCTGCTGCGCAAGCTGATCCCACAGGGTGTGTGGCAGCACGACGTCCAGGATGGAAACGGAGATGCGCACCTCAAGTCCGGTCTGGTGGGGCCGTCGGAGACCATCCCTGTGATCGAAGGCCGGCTCGGCCTGTCTACCTGGCAGAATATCTTCTTCTGCGAGTTCGACGGTCCCCGCCGCAACCGGACCGTCGTTTGCACCATCCTGGCCGACGCGGAGGCCGAATCTTGAGTGCGCCCGGTCTGATTCGGAGACGACTCCATCTGGTTGTCGTCTTGCTGGTGTCGATTCCCACACTGGTACCGGCCGGGACGGAAGATGAGGCCATCGAGGGTCGCAAGCGCGATCTGGCCGACATCGAGCAACAGGTACGGGACCTGGAGCAGAACCTGGATGTGCGCCGTGGCCGTCGGCAGGAGCTCAGGGCAGAGCTTGAGCGGCGCGAACGCAAGATTGCTGACCTGGCCCGGACGGTACACCGGTTGATGACGATGATCGGTAACCAGGAACGGGTTCTGGAGGAGCTCCAAAGCCGATTGGTGGTTGAGCGCGAAATCTTAGGCCGCGAACGCACTGCCCTGGAGAATCTGTTGCGTTCCGCGTATGCCATGGGACCGGAGAACCATATCCGGATCCTGCTCAATCAGGAAGATTCCAATCGCCTGAGCCGAGTCATGGCTTATTATGGGTTCCTCAACCGCTTCCGCATCCAGCGCATCGAAGCCGTAACCCAACGTGCGCGCAGACTCGATGACCTGGTCCGGGAAGCAGCAAAGGAAAGGGGGCGGCTCGTCTTGTTGGTACAGAGCCGGGATGAGACCCGGGCCCGCCTGATGATGGCGCAGGACAAGCGCACCGCGCTCTTGACTTCCCTGGAGCAGACCATCGCCACCCGGGCGGAACGCATCGAAGAGTTGCGTGCCCAGGCCCGGGAGATGCACATACTGTTGGAACGGCTCGAGCAGCAGGCCCGAGCACTACCCGAAGCGGAGCTGCATCAGAAGCTGCAGCCGCTAAAGCAGCTGCGCGGACACTTGGCCTGGCCGCTTGCCGACGCCTCACTGCTGTCGCACTACGGCAGTCGCAAGGCGGGTGGTATCCAGCGCTGGGATGGCGTTGTCCTGAGGGCGGAGGAAGGCGCCAAGGTGCGGGCGGTCTACCATGGCCAAGTGGCCTATGCGGATTGGTTGCGGGGTTTCGGGCTGTTACTCATCATCGCACATGACGACGATTATATGACACTTTACGGCCATAACCAGGCCCTGCTCAAGGAACGGGGGGAGTGGGTTGCCGCCGGCGAAACGATCGCGCTGAGCGGTAGTAGCGGTGGCCGCCTGTCGCCCGGGCTCTATTTCGCCATCCGTTACCGGGGCCGTCCCCTGAACCCCGAGCAGTGGTGTCGGCCCGATGTCGGGTCGGGACGTGAGTCCGCCGCCGATACCTCGGCAGCGAAACGCGTCGAAACTTCTCTGCTCCCACCGAGTACCTAAGTTTCAGTCTATTTAACCAAACAGCTTTTCAGTGATATCCCGATGAAGAACCCATTCCGATCGATCATGACGTTTGCAATCGGCCTGCTCCTTGCCGCTGCCGGCGGCTCTATCGGGGTAATCCTTGCTGAGGAGGAACAGGCACACGACGAGTTGCCTCTGAAGGAGCTGCGCATCTTTGCCGAGGTCTTCGGGCGCATCAAGGGCGAGTATGTGGAACCGGTGGATGACAAGAAGCTGCTCAAGAGTGCCGTCCGCGGCATGCTCTCGGGGCTCGATCCCCATTCCACCTACCTGGACCAGGAGGAGTACCGCGAGCTACAGGTCGGCACCAGCGGCGAGTTCGGAGGCTTGGGGATAGAGGTCGGGATGGAGAATGGGTTCATCAAGGTGATCGCCCCGATCGACGATACCCCCGCCCAGCGCGCCGGAATCAAAACCGGGGATTTGATCATACGAATCGATGACAAGCCGGTAAAAGGTATGAGCCTGAACGATGCCGTCAACACCATGCGCGGCAAGCCCGGCACGCGAATCACCCTGACCATCCTGCGGGAGGGCGTGAACCGGCCTTTCAACCTGGATCTGGAGCGGGACATCATCCAGGTGGCGAGCATCAAGAGCCGAACCCTCGAGCCGGGATACGGCTATGTGCGTATTTCCCACTTCCAGTCACGTACCACCGAGGATCTGCTCTCGGCCCTGAACGAACTCGAGAAAGCAAACGACGGCAGGCTCAAGGGCCTGGTCCTGGATCTGCGAAACAATCCGGGCGGTGTCCTCAACAGCGCCGTCGGCGTGAGCGATGCCTTCCTCGTGGGAGGGATCATCGTCTATACGAAAGGTCGGGGTGAGGACTCGGAGCTCCAGTTCAAAGCCGGTCCGGACGACGTGCTCAAGGGTGCCCCCATCGTGGTGCTGATCAACGGCGGGTCCGCATCGGCCTCGGAGATCGTAGCCGGGGCACTCCAGGACCACAAACGCGCCATCATCATGGGCTACCCCACATTCGGTAAGGGTTCGGTACAGACCATCGTGCCCATAGACGATGCCACGGCGCTCAAGTTGACCACGGCGAGATACTATACCCCTTCCGGTCACTCCATCCAGGCCCATGGGATCAAGCCCGATATCGAGCTGGTCAGAGGCGAGCTCAGCGTTACGGAGAAGCCGAGCGTGGCACCATTGAAGGAAGTGGATTTGCACCATCACCTGGATGATAAGGAACCGGCCGGCAAAGATCCGGCCAGTAAAGATCCGGACGGCAAAGACAAGGCCACGGACGATGAGGCCGGAAAAGATGAGACCGTAACGGAGAAACAGCCCTTGGCCGCCGAGGACTATGCGCTCAACGAGGCACTGAATGTACTCAAGGGTCTGAATATCCTGGGCCGTCACGCCGAGGAGTGAGAAGGAGACGAATATGGCACGGGTATTGGTTCCCCTGGCCGAGGGGTGTGAGGAGCTGGAGGCGGTCACCGTCATCGATCTATTGCGGCGCGCCGAGATCGAGGTGGTCACGGCCGGTCTGACGGAGGGGCCGGTACGCGCCAGTCGCAGCACGGTGTTGGTACCCGACACCGTGCTGGAAGCGGTCATGGACCAGAGGTTCGATATGATCGTGCTGCCCGGCGGGCTCCCCGGGGCCCAACGGCTGGAGCAGGACGAGCGGATTCACGCGCTCCTCAAACGCTATCGAGCCGAAGACCGTTTCATCGCCGCTATCTGTGCCGCCCCCAAGGTGCTGGCAGGGGTGGGTCTGCTCGACGGGAAGTCCGCCACCAGCTATCCAGGGGCCGTCATCCAGGAGGATTTCCCGGAGGTGGACCTGCTCCAGGCGCCAGTGGTCGTGGACGGGAAGCTGATCACCTCCCGTGGGCCTGGGACCGCCATGGACTTCGCGCTTCAGCTCATCGAGTCGCTCGTCGGCAAGGCGAAGCGGGACGAGGTGGAGACCGCCTTGGTGCGGGAGGTTTGATCCGTGGTACATCTGCGCGCAGATAACGGAAGCATCACCCTACCAGAGATTTCGCCATGTTCCCGTCGAATGAGAATTCTTTTTTGCCGCAAATGAACGCGAATCAACGCAAATCGGTTGCAATCGACTTGCCATCATCGACGTTTCTTCATCCCGTTACGTTGATTTGCGGCTAACTTTTCCATGCAGATCCTGCTCGCTCAATGTTATCGGTAATTGGGAGCATCTGTACTAGCGCGTGCTGTTGGTTCGGAGTGTGACCAATGAGCCAGGCCGTCGTTGTCTTCGTTTCGTTGGTCGTGGCCTTTACGATCAGTACCTTGTTGACTTGGTGGTTTTCCCGTTCTCCCGCGCTTTTCTCCCGCATGGTCGATCTGCCGAACGAACGTTCACTCCATGCAGGCGTCCTACCGCGCACCGGGGGGATTGCGATCTGCACCGCACTTGCGGTTGCCTATGTCCTTGCACTCGCGGCCTTTCCCTTACCTTCCCCCTGGGCCTGGATCGGGGGCGCCCTGCTCCTGGTAGGGGGGATTTCCCTTCTCGATGACCACGGCGGGGTCCGGGCCCGCTATCGTCTCACCGCTCACTTAGGTGCCGGTATTCTCTTGTTGGTTGGGGGAATCGCCTGGTCCGGTATCGAGCTGCCGGGCATCTACCGGGAGCTGTCGAATACCCTGTCCTGGTTCCTGACCCTCGGCTACCTGGTGTGGATGGTCAATCTCTACAATTTCATGGATGGTATGGACGGTTTCGCGGGGGGAATGGCGGTGTTCGGCTTCGGGGCCCTAGGGGTGTTGGGTTGGCAGGGTGAGGATCCGGGATTTGCGCTGGCCAACGGCGTCGTGGTTGCGGCGGCGGCCGGATTCCTC
Source organism: Candidatus Thiosymbion oneisti (assembly GCF_900092655.1). Classification (GTDB taxonomy): domain Bacteria; phylum Pseudomonadota; class Gammaproteobacteria; order Chromatiales; family Chromatiaceae; genus Thiosymbion; species Thiosymbion oneisti. Next base: position 6,689 of record NZ_FLUY01000766.1, on the reverse strand, counting down.
CTGTTCAATTTCCCGCCGGCCCGGATTTTTCTCGGGGATCTCGGCTCGTCCGTCCTGGGTCTGCTGGCGGCAACCTTGTCTCTCATCGGGACCCGGCGCGGTTTGTTCCCATTATGGGTGGCCTGGCTGGCGTTCTCGCCCTTCATTGTGGACGCCAGTTGGACCCTGTTACGCCGCTTGGTACGCGGCGAGCGCGTCTGGCAGGCCCACCGTTCCCACCACTATCAACGCCTGGTGCTGACGGGCTGGAGCCACCGCAGGACCGTCCTCTGGTCCTATCTGCTCATGGGGGCCTGTGCAGTCACCGCCGTGGCGGCGCGGGACCTGGGTATGCGCGATCAGTGGTTCCTGCTCGGTGCTTGGGTGGTCATCTACCTCGCGCTCGGTATCAAGACCCGTTTGGCTGAACGGTCGGCGGGTACTGCTGCGCCATGAAGCCCTGGGTCGATCGCCTGCGCTCGCGCACTGCGGCATTCGTCCATGACCTGGCGATGGTTCCGGTGGCCTGGCTCGGCGCCTATTGGCTGCGCTTCAATCTCGGGGTGATTCCGGAACCGTTCCTGGACCGTGCCTTGACGGCCCTGCCCCTAGTACTGCTCATCCAGGCCTCTGTCTTTTGGGTATTCGGGCTCTATCGCGGCATCTGGCGCTTCGCCTCGCTACCGGACCTGATGCGCATTGCCAAGGGGGTCCTGGCAGGCACGGCCCTGATCTTCTTTGCTCTGTTCATCTTCGACCGTATGCAGGGGGTACCGCGCTCCCTTCCCTTGCTGTACCTGGGACTGCAGATGCTGTTGCTGGCCGGCCCGCGCCTGCTCTACCGGCGGCTGAAGGATCACCGACTGGCCCTGCATGACGCGCAACAGGTCCTGATCGTGGGGGCCGGCCGCGCCGGGGAGATGCTGGTCAGGGATATGCTGCGAGATCCGCATCCGGCCTATCTCCCCGTGGCCTTTGTGGACGACAAGCCGCGCCGACGCGGCAGCGAACTGCACGGTATCCCGATCCGCGGAACAACGGCCGAGATTCCGGAGCTAGTCGTGAGGCTGTCCGTGGATTTGATCCTGTTGGCGATTCCCAGCGCATCGACCAGGCAAATGCAGCACCTTGTAAAGCTGTGCCAACGGGCCGGGAAGCCTTACCGTACCGTTCCACCGCTGCGGGACCTGATGGCGGGGCAGGTGTCCATCAGCCAGGTGCACCCGGTTTCCATTGAGGACCTGCTCGGCCGCAACCCGGTGCGACTCGATCAGGACAGTATCCACTGTTCCCTGGAAAACCGGGTGGTCTTGGTGACCGGGGGCGGTGGATCGATCGGCGCCGAGCTGTGCCGCCAGATTGCGACCGCGCGGCCGACACGGCTCCTGGTGGCGGACAACGGTGAATACAACCTGTACCGTATCGAGTCGGAGCTGCGGGACACCTATCCCCTGGTGGAGCTGGCGTGCGCTCTGCTCGATGTCACTGACGCGGCGGCTGTGCGTGAGCTGTTTGAGCGGGAACGACCGCGGGTCGTTTTTCATGCCGCGGCCTATAAGCACGTGCCCCTGTTGGAACAGCAGATACACTCGGCAGTCCGCAACAATGTTTTAGGTACACGAGTCGTTGCCCAGGCCGCAGACGACTTCGGGTGCGAGGAATTCGTCCTGATCTCCACCGATAAGGCGGTGCATCCGATCAACATCATGGGGGCGACCAAACGGGCGGCCGAAATCCTCTGTCAGGCGATCTTCGAAGCTTCGAAGACCCGCTTCGAGACGGTGCGTTTCGGCAACGTGCTGGGCTCGGCGGGCAGCGTGGTGCCCTTGTTCCGACGCCAGATCGAGCGCGGTGGACCGGTGACTGTCACCCATCCGGAGATCAAGCGTTTCTTCATGACCATCCCCGAGGCCTGCCAGCTAATCATGCAGGCAGCAGCCATCGGGCGGGGCGGCGAGATCTTCGTGCTCGATATGGGTGAACCCATCGCGATTGCCGACCTGGCAGATCAGATGATCCGTCTTTCCGGCCAGCTCCCCGGTGAGGACATCGCCATCGAGTATGTGGGCTTGCGGCCCGGCGAGAAGCTCTACGAAGAGCTCTTCTACGAATCGGAAGACTTGGCGGAGACTGCACATCCCAAGATTCGCGTTGCCCGGCGCGGGCTGGTGCCGGAGTCGGAGGAACTGGCGCGCGGACTCGAAGCACTGGAAACCGGCGTCCGGGCCGGTGACGAAGCGGCCCTATACGCCGCGCTCGGTACCCTGATACCTCAATGGCGCGAGGCGCCTGGGGGTCCACTTCACTGCATTGAAACCACGGATGGACACGGATAAACACAGATCACAATCCGTGTTTATCCGTGTCCATCCGTGGTTCTTCGGTGCGGTTCGTTCTGGTACAAATCCACTTAACAAATAGCATTAGTATTTCTACTACGCTGCACTAACGCATTTATTCGTCCGCAAATAAACGCAAATAAGAATTGTTACAATTTGCGTTTATTTGCGGACGAATAAATGAGATGGCGGTTCATCCCCGAAGACTATGAATTTGCACGATCAGTCGCAACCAGCTACCGCTGACGGAGTAGAAGACCAGGTTCCCGCGGGCACATCGTCGGCCTTGGCGTCGGAGGAACCCATCGAATCCCGTGTCGTCGCTTTCCTCCAGGAACAGGGCAAGCTCGGAAACCCGGATCTGGCACGCGCCCGGCGCCTGGGGGAAGAGAGCGGCGACCCGATCCCGCGGATGCTGGTTCGTCTCGGTCTGGTCTCGGAACGGGACATGGCGCTGGCGTTCTCGCACGTTTTGGACCTCCCCTTGGTGGAAGCTGCCGACTTCCCCCAATCATCGGTTGCGCCGGAGCTGTTCAGCCCCCGCTTTCTCAAGGACGCCGGCGTGCTGCCGTTGCGCGACGACGAGGCGGGGCTCACTGTTGCCGTGGCGGATCCCACCGATGCCTTCGTGCCGGATGCCTTGACCATGGCCGCGGCTAAAGGGGTAGCCTGCACCGTCGGTCTGCCGTCGGAGATCGAGCTGGCCGTGACGCGCCTCTACGAGCAGGCGGAGGGCGAGACCGGAGCGGACGAGTCCACACCGGGGTTTGGCGAGGTCTCCGAGGACGACATCGAGCACCTCAAAGACCTGGCCAGCGAGGCACCGGTGGTCCGGCTGGTCAATCAGATCATCCAGCGCGCGGTGGAGTCCCGCGCTTCGGACATCCATATCGAGCCCTTCGCGGACCAGCTCAAGGTCCGCTACCGGATCGACGGCATCCTCAAGGAGACGGACTCTCCGCCAACCCATTCCACTGCCGCGGTCATCTCCCGCATCAAGATCATGTCCAAGCTCAACATCGCCGAGCGTCGCCTGCCCCAGGATGGGCGTATCCCCCTGCGGGTACAAGGCAAGGAGCTCGATCTGCGGGTGTCCACGGTGCCCACCCTGTTCGGTGAGAGCCTGGTCATGCGTCTGCTCGACAAGGAAAGCGTGCGCTTCGATTTCGACGCCCTGGGATTCGACGGCCCGCCCCGGGAGCGGCTCGGCACCATCCTGGACATGCCCTATGGTATCTTTCTGGTCACCGGGCCCACGGGCAGCGGCAAGAGCACCACCCTATATACGGCATTGAGCCGCCTCAACACCCAGGAGCGCAAAATCATCACCGTGGAAGACCCGGTGGAGTATCAGCTGGCGGGCATCAATCAGATCCAGGTCAAGCCGCAGATCGGCATGACCTTCGCGGGGGCCCTGCGCTCCATCGTCCGCCAGGACCCGGACATCATCATGGTCGGCGAGATGCGTGACACCGAGACTGCGCGGATCGCCGTGCAGTCGGCCCTCACCGGTCACATCGTGCTCTCCACCTTGCATACCAACGACGCCCCGAGCGGCGTCACCCGCCTGCTGGACATGGGGGTGGAGGACTATCTGCTGACCTCCACCATCAACGGTATCCTGGCGCAGCGCCTGGTCCGTCGGTTGTGCCCGGCCTGCCGTGAGCCCTACCGGCCCCTGCCGGCGCTGGCTGCCAAGTTCGCGCGCCTGCGGGACCCGGACCAGGAGGACTTCTTGCTATACCGTGCGGTGGGCTGCGGGCAGTGCAACGACACCGGCTACCTGGGACGCCTGGTAATCACCGAGGTCCTGATCATGACCGACCGCATTCGCCAGTCGGTGCTCTCCCATGCCACCGCCACCGACATCCGACGTCAGGCGCTTGCGGAAGGGATGTCGACCATGTATGAAGACGGTCTGCGCAAGGCCCTGGCCGGACGCACGACGCTCGAAGAGGTCATGCGGGTCGCCGGCGAGGAGACCTGATCCGATGGCACGGTTCACCTACCAGGCGGTGCGTCAGGACGGCGAGGCCACGGAGGGCGAGCTGGAGGCACCCGATGCGGGGGCCGTGATTCGGCAGCTCCAGGGGCAGGGCCTGATTCCGCTCAAGATCCGACCTGCCGGCGGACTGAGTGACCGGTTGCGCCAGGGTCGGGTGCGCCCCCTCACGGCGAAAGAGATCGCCGTGCTTACCCGGGAGCTCTCGACCCTGTTGGAGTCCGGTCTGACCCTGGACCGCTCCCTCCAGATCCTGATCGATCTCGCACCGGAAGAACGGATCGTCCGGGTCATGACAAGCTTACAGAGGCGGGTGCGCGGCGGTTCCACCTTCGCCGCGGCCCTGGAAGAACAAGGCGGACAGTTCCCGCGCCTGTACGTGAACATGGTACGTGCCGGCGAGGCCAGCGGTACCTTGGAGGTGGTGCTCGGTCGCCTGGCCGACTACCTGGAGCGCACTGCCGAACTGAGAGAGACCATCACCTCGGCCCTGATCTACCCCCTGATCCTGTTGGTGGTAGCCGGTCTCTCGGTGATCATGCTGCTGGTATTCGTGGTTCCCCAGTTCTCGGTCCTGTTCGCAGACATGGGGGCGGCCCTGCCCGTGCCGACCCGCATCGTCATTGCCGTCGGCGACCTGTTCCGGGATTACTGGTGGGCCCTGCTCGCAGTGGTCGCGCTGATTGCCCTGGCCGTGGAACGCCGGCTCCAAGACCCGGCGGTGCGGACCCGGCTCGACCGGCGGCTGCTGGCTCTACCCCTGTTCGGGGACCTGATCTGGAAACTGGAGACCGCACGCTTCTGTCACACCCTCTCGACGCTGCTGAAAAACGGGTTGCCACTGCTCAGTGCCCTGAATCTATCCAAGGAGGTGGTGTCCAACCGCAAGCTCTCGGGGCTGCTGGATGAGGTGGGCGAAGACCTCAAACACGGCCGCGGCTTGGCCGAGCCGGTAGCACGGCGCGAGATCCTACCCCAGCTGGCGCTGCAAATGATCCGGGTCGGCGAGGAGTCCGGCCACCTGGACGCCATGCTCGCCAAAGTCGGAGAGATCTACGACAAAGAGGTCCAAGCCAGCGTCAAGCGCCTGCTCACCCTGTTGGAGCCCGTGCTGATCGTCGGGCTTGGCATCCTGGTGGCTGGGATCATCATCTCCATCATCGTCCCTATCCTCGGTGCCAACGAGTTGGTGATATAGGACGAAGGATGACGGAGGGAACACTCGATCCGGGGTTCCGAACGGTTCACGGGATGACACAGAGGCAGTTCTCTACAGGGGGAATCACAAGAGTTTGGGATTGTAGGGAACGCCCTCCGCGACGTTCCGAGCTGCACCGATTGGAACCGGTAGAGTAGGGGCCAGGATAATCCTGGCCCCTTCATCAAACGATGTCCCGTTTCCATCCAGAACCTGGTGACACTCCGGTTGAACGGAAGGATACCATTCCGATTCCACTCGCCTAGGCGAGCTGTCAATACAGGCAAGCCAGGTAACGATGCCGGATTTCTTCTTAGAAAAGGCGCTGGTTGGGGGACCGGACCTGTTGCGTTGCGACGCACCAAGGCTCGCTGATCGTCTGCCAGGTCAGTGCCGGCGTCTTAACACAACCTACACCCATATTCCCCGCCGTGCTGCCTGCCCGCGCGGACCTTGCTTTAGGTGTAGGTTGCGTTAGCCGCGCGAGAAAACGTTTGGCGGAGCACGGCGCCGACCGCGGCGTAACGCAACACGACGCCCTCTCGGGCAGCACCAAAATAATGCCGGACAGCACTGTTTGGGGGACCGACTTGGCCGGAAGCGAGTCGGGTAGGTTGGGCAACGGCGCGCTGCCGACCCGGCGATCGAGTCTGTGGCCTCTATCGCGCCGTGCCCAACAGCTATGGATTGATGGGCACGCTTCGCTTCCCAGCTCGCGCCGACGACAGGATGTCCAAACAACTCATCACGGGTTTCAATGCCCAGGATCAGAAAACGGCCGGTCCGACGGCCTGAGCGACGACCGGCGTCGATGATGCCTCGCAGTGCCTCGAACAACGCAGGCATGCGGTGTATTTCGTCGAGCACGACCAGCTTGTCCACCTGCTGGTCGAGAAAGAGCACCGGATCGGACAGCTTCTCACGGCCCGCCATCGCCTCCAGGTCGAGATAAATCGCAGGTCGGCTCTGAGCGATTTCCAGCGCCAAGGTGGTCTTGCCGACTTGACGCGGGCCGATGACCGCCACCGCCGCCTGGCGGGCGAGTGCGTCTTCTATAAGGCGCTGAGCATGGTGCGGTATCATCGTTGCAGATTAAGGTAGTGGTAAACTTATAAGTGAAAAAGTAGCGCGATTCATCTTTTTGATCCCCTCTCCCCAACCCCTCTCCCGG
>NZ_FLUY01000191.1 GCF_900092655.1 Candidatus Thiosymbion oneisti | reverse complement strand
AGGGCGTCTGCTCTGAGCGTTGCCGCCAGCTGGTGATGGGGTCCGTAAGCCGTCTGAAAGACGGCGGTCCCAGCCGGCC
>NZ_FLUY01001839.1 GCF_900092655.1 Candidatus Thiosymbion oneisti | reverse complement strand
GAGGCTCTTGTGGGAAATCGTGCAGGCCAGCACAGCATTCGGATCAATAACCAATTTCGAGTGTGCTTCGAGTGGTCCGCTGAAGGTCCTACAAACGTTGCAATCGTTGACTATCACTAATTGAGCATCGCTATGCGTCAAGTTCCCTACCCTCATCCAGGTGAAATTCTCATGGAAGAGTTCCTCAAACCGCTCCGCATCACGCAGTATCGCCTTGCCAAGGAAATTGGAGTTTCCCAGCGTCGCATCGG
>NZ_FLUY01001715.1 GCF_900092655.1 Candidatus Thiosymbion oneisti | reverse complement strand
GTTCTTGGCAAGCGCCGCTGGTATCCCCCGTCGCTGAGGTTCGATGCGGTCGCGCCGCTTTGCCGGCGCACTCCAAAACAGCCCGGAATCCATAAGCGGATTCGATAGACCGCGTTGTCGGGCCAGGGCGCGTTCGGATTCGCTGATACCTGTCGGCCTCGGAAGGTGCGCCTAACCCGACCGACCACGACAAGCATTCGGAGATCGGTGAAATGCCTCGCAACCGAGACCAAGCCGAAAATCTCTGGTCCCTCCAGGACGGCAAGCTGGCGCTCCTGCGTACCGCGGCGGACGAATCCGCGCGCCATGTGCGCGGGCTCTATTTCAAATTCCTCCTGTTCGCCTTCTATGTGGCGGTCATCGTCTTCTCGACCGACGACGAACAGCTCCTGAAGGGGACCGGTGCCGAGCTGCCCCTGCTCGGTGTGGAGCTGCCCCTGGTGGGGTTTTATGTGGTCGTTCCCTGGCTGGTACTGATCTTCCACGCCCATCTGCTCAGCCAGTTCTATCTGCTGTCCCGCAAGCTGTTCGACCTCAATCATGTACTCGGGTCCCTGCCGTCGGAGTCGGCGCGCATCCAGCGGGGGCTGCTCTTTCCCCTCATCTTCAGCCACCGGATCGTCGGTAGCCAGCATCCGCGGCTGATCCGCTGGGTATTCGGAGTAGCGGTGGTCGTCACCATTCTGATAACCCCCATTCTCCTGCTGGCGGCCATCCAATATAAATTCCTGCCCTATCACAGCGCATGGATCACCTTCAATCACCAACTGGTACTCACCCTCGACCTGCTGCTGCTCTGGATCTTCTGGCCCCGCCTGTCCTCCCGCTCCGGGCGCTGGCGGGACTGGTGGTCCCAGTCCCGATCCAGCTGGGGAGTCTGGGTGTCCACGGGCTTGGGAGCCTTGGTGTCTGCGATCCTGACATTCGGCGCCTGGATTCTGGTGGTTCCGCACGTCGGCGACACCGAAGAATGGTTGGCCGAGAAATGGGGGGCCAAGGACAAGGAAGAAGAGTTGGCTGAGAACCAGCCGGGACTGCCCTGGATCCATCGCAATCTGGAGCTGCGCGAACGGGTCCTGATGCGCAAGAATCCCCCGGTCGAGCTCTTGTCCACCGCCCGTGCGAAGCAGGATCAGGATCCCGAAGCGGAAGCGGGGGTCTGGATAAAGGACGGTGAGGCACTGGAGCTGCGCGGCAGAGATCTGCGCTATGCCGATTTCTCCAACAGCACGCTCTGGGACGCCGACCTTCGGGGTGCAAATCTACAATACGCGAAGCTCCAGGGTACCCGGCTCCAAGGCGCGGACATGCGTCCGATTGATCGAGATAGCGTGAAGCAGCACACAGACCTCCGGCATGCCCAGCTGGAGTACGCAAACCTTAAGGACGCGAAACTCCAGGAGGCGCAGCTCCAGGACACGGTTCTCCGAGGGGCGCAGATCGAGGGCGCGGATCTCTATGGGGCGCAGCTCCAGGGCGCGGATCTTTCCGGGGCGCAGCTCGAGGGCGCGGATCTCTCCTGGACGCAGCTCCAGATCGCGGATCTCCGAGAGGCGCAGCTCCAGATCGCGGATCTCCAACATGCGGATCTACAGGGCGCGGATCTCTCCAGGGCGCAGCTCCAGATCGCGGATCTCAGGGAAGCGCAGCTCGAGGGCGCGGATCTCCGGAGGGCGGTGGTCTATGGAACGGATTTCCAGGCCGCGGAACTCTCGCTCGCCGATCTGCGGAGTCTGCGCTGGCCGCGTGACGACTGGGAAGAGTTATCCTCCGTGTTCTCGGAGGCCGAGAAACTGGAGGCCAAGCTGGAGCAGGCAGGCGAACACTGGTCTCAGTGGAGGCGGGAAGGGGTCGAGCCGGCCATCGAGCGCTTCTGGTCCGTCGCCTTCGAGCTGCCTGTGCAACCGACGGCGATCTCGCCGCCTGAGAAACCCGACGTCATGCACGATCAACAGGGTCCGTTCAAGTGCTGGCCGGCACCGCCGGATGCGGCCGTGTTCGAGCGGGAACGCACGGATTATCGTGCCGGACTCGCCTGCAACAACCGCTACATCGCTGAAAGGATGTGGAAGGACGCCAAAAAGACGGAGTGGAACGAGGGTGATCCGGTATTGGAACAGGTACTCCGGGCCAAGGCCGAATCCGGGGCTTGTTCCGTCCTGGCCGAGGTGCTCGATAAGCTGTCTAAAACAGGGTCGTAGCCCACGTAGTGATGAATGATGAGTGATGAGTGATGAGGGCGGGAGTGTAGGATGTGGTGAGTGCGGTATGCCGCAGTAGGATTACACTAGGGCGTGTTGATATTTAATAAGGGGTGAGCCCTAATCCAATACCATTAAGTTAAGCCTCAAAGCCCCTCTCCCGGCGGGAGAGGGGTTGGGGAGAGGGCGAACGAAAACAGGG
>NZ_FLUY01000515.1 GCF_900092655.1 Candidatus Thiosymbion oneisti | reverse complement strand
GGCTGGGATCACTTTCTGGTGCGTGGCTTCAAGAAGGTCCGCGCTGAGATGAGCCTGATGGTGTTGGGCGACAACTTCCTGCGGGTGATCAACCGGCTTGGCGTGGGCGCGTTCA
>NZ_FLUY01000066.1 GCF_900092655.1 Candidatus Thiosymbion oneisti | reverse complement strand
CCCGATGTGAGTCTTTAAAAATCAATCGGTTATATTGGAACATGAGGCCGATACGGTGGTCGTTGACCAGAAAACAAAGGGTTAGACGCCAAATGGTCCTCGTAACATACTGATTTTAAAGAATTTTACAAAGGGAACAACTCTAATATATTGCGTCTCTTTGACAACAGAGTTGCAACACCACCTTTTCAGTGTTGACTGTGACTGGCCGACACATATAATTAAACATATATTGTTTGTGAGGACGCCAGTTATGGGTCAAGTAACGATTTATTTGGAAGAGGATACAGAGCGGAAAATGGTTGCTGCGGCAAAATCCGCCCAATTATCAAAGAGTAAGTGGATCGCAAAGCTAATTCAAGAAAAGGTCGCAAATGAATGGCCTCGATCTATAGTAGAGTTGGTCGGGGCATGGGAGGATTTTCCGGATATAGATGATATTCGGTCAGATCAAGGAAAAGATACTAACCGCGAGAAGCTGTAATGTATGTCATTGATACAAATACATTAATCTATTTCTTCAAAGGAATTGGAAATGTTCCAAAAAGGTTTTTTGAGGTGTCCCCGAAAGAAATTGCGATTCCATCGATAGTATTGTATGAACTAGAGTATGGAATTGCAAAATCAACTTCTCCCGGAAAAAGGCAAGCTCAACTAAAAGAATTATGTTCATTGGTTGAGATACTACCTTTTGGGGATGAAGAGGCACGTTTATCAGCTGCGATTCGAGCGAATTTAGAAAAGAAAGGTACGCCAATAGGTGCTCATGATATATTGATTGCAGGCACTGCTTTGGCTAATCAAGGGATTTTGGTTACCAATAATACAAAAGAGTTTTCAAGGGTATCCAAATTAAAATTAGAGAATTGGTACAAATAAAAAATCTAACAATAGCGTTCAGCCGACCTACCTCCGCAATGTTTTGTTTATGACGGAATGCCACAAGCCTCGCCCCGCCACTATGGGCAGCTGACGCCAGGCGTTAACCCTGCTATAAAAGGACTCGCAATGGAAGTCAAATTAAGTAAACAACAAAAAGTCACCGTAAAGGGTTCAGAAGACATTTACCTGATCATGCGCCAGATTCTCCGTAGAGAGAATAAAATTGGTCAAGGTCAGGAACACTTCTGGATGGTGGGTTTGAATCAAGCGAACAAGATCCTCTATATCGAGTTGGTCGCTCTGGGTTCTGCCAACATGGCGCACATCAACCCCAGAGAAGCCTTCCGCATGGCGATTTACAAGCTCGCCGTTCAGGTGATTATGGTCCATAACCATCTCGGTGGGAATGTGACGCCTTCCTACGAAGATCAGGACCTCACCGACCATTTTATTCAGGCAGGCAAATTCCTCAAGGTCGAAGTGATCGATCATTTAATCATCAGCGATGAAACCTATCATAGCTTTGTCGATTCGGGAATCTTCAAGAAGCTTCAGGTAAGTGAACGATGGATTTTGCCTTATAAACTCAAGGAGAGATACAGGAGTGAAGGTAAGATTGAAGTAGCAAAGGCAATGAAGCAAAAAGAGATCAGCATAACAATTATTGCTGAAACTTCAGGGCTTTCAATCGAAGAGATTGAAAAACTATAAGGCCGAAACCGGCTGGTCAAGGAAAAGGGACCAGGCCCAATTGACGGGTCGTTTTTCACAGATCATTCGCCTAACATTCGGCTGCAGGCGACCCAATGCCGCAGTCCGGCTCCTCCGCAACTTTCAAGCTCAGTGCCACGCGGCATTGGGCGCCTGAGCCAAGCCGATAGCTGGCGACTGGTAGCCCCGCCAGCTGCCAGTCGCCAGCTACCAGCGATGGGAGATTACCGACAACTCAGCATCTAGGCGAAGGCCCATCAGCTGGTGCTGCTTGTCTACCAAGAAACGCAACGGTTCCCAGCTGATGAGTGGTTTGGTTTGATAAGCCAAATGCGAAGGGCGGCGACATCCATTCCCTCAAACATCGCGGAAGGTAGTGGCCGAGGCAGCGACCAGGATTTTGCCCGCTTCGCGAGAATTGCTGCGGGCTCGACAAATGAAATATAACCACGACTATGCAGAATGAAGATAGGGAAGAGCGCATAACGATGGAGATCATCGTTGATGCTTATGGCCCAGAGGAACAAGCCATGGGTTGGTATTATTACCTTGAAGATCAACTTGATTTTCCATTTGCTGCTATTTGCACTGGGAAACGTGCAATATCTCCGCTGAAAGTTAAAGATGAGGTTGATGTTATTGGAATGGCCCCTGAAGAGGAGTGCAACAAAGAAATGTTTGTTACAATTCGGTGGGAAAAAGATAGTTTAGCTATTCCACTGTCTCAACTCACTCCTATTAGTGATACATCACAACAGACTATTCAAGCTATAGAGGATTGGCATTATTGGGTGCGGATGGGGTATCAATTTGGATAATGTCAAGCCCAACAACACCTTCGATAGGGACCTCAGCGATGCTGTGCGCCCCTCGGCCCCTCAAAGTGAAAGTGAGCGTTAGGCGTTCTATAAAAGGCCCCGCAATGGAAGTCAAATTAAGCAAGCAACAAAAAGTCACCGTAAACAGCGCGGAGGATATTTATCTGATCATGCGCCAAATTCTCCGTAGAGAGAATAAAATTGGTCAAGGTCAGGAGCACTTCTGGATGGTGGGCTTAAATCAAGCGAACAAGATCCTCTATATCGAGTTGGTCGCTCTGGGGTCTTCCAATATGGCGAACATCAACCCCAGAGAAGCCTTCCGAATGGCGATTTACAAGCTGGCCGTTCAGGTTATCATGGTCCATAACCACCCCGGTGGGAATGTGACGCCTTCAATCGAAGATCAGGATCTCACCGATCATTTTATTCAGGCGGGAAAATTCCTCAAGGTCGAAGTGATCGATCATCTCATCATCAGCGATGAAACCTATTATAGCTTTGTCGATTCGGGGATCTTCAAGAAACTTCAGGCAAGCGAACGATGGATTTTACCTTATAAACTCAAGAAGAGGATCAGGAATGAGGGTAAAGAAGAAGGATTAAAGGCGGGTAAGGAGGAAGGGCTTTATCTGGGGGAGAAAATTGGGGAGGAGAAAGGAAAAAAAGAAATGGCAAAGGTAATGAAGCAAGAAAAAGTCAGTATAACGATTATTGCTAAAGCTTCAGGACTTTCAATCGAAGAGATTAAAGAACTATAAGGCTAAAATCGGATGACAGATGTATTCAGTTAAGATTATAAAAGGACACCCATCTTGTTTGGAAGGGAAAAGGGGCCAGGCTCAATTGATGGGTCGTTTTTTATAGCTCATTCGCCTGACATTCGGCTGCAAGCGACCCAATGCCGCGGTTTGGCTCCTCAGCGACTTTCAAGCTCAGTGCCACGCGGTATTGGGCGTCTGAGCCATGCCGTGAGTAACAGAAAACACATAAAATGAAGCAGAAAGTGTACCTTGAGACATCTATTATAAGCTATTACACAGCACGGCCGAGTCGTGACCTCGTTATTGCTGCGTGGCAGGAGATTACACGTGAGATATGGCCGATGCTTCAGGATAAATTCGACATTTACATTTCTGCCCTTGTTATACAAGAAGCATCTCGGGGAGATAAAGAAGCCGCAAAGAAACGTTTGAGCGCGATTTCTGAGTTTACTGTCCTGGAAATCACACCGCAAGTTCAAGAGGTTGCTGCTTTTCTGATTGCTCAAAATGCTATTCCTGCCGAGGCCGAAGAAGACGCTCTACACATTGCTGTAGCCAGTCTAAATGGTATGGAGTTCCTGTTAACCTGGAATTTCAGTCATATCAATAACGCCTTCAAGAAATCGAACATTATCAGGTCAATTGAAAACCAGGGCTTTATATCTCCAGAGATTTGTTCGCCGGAAGAATTTATAGGAGACTGACGTGAAAGATCCCATCGTTGAAGAAGTTCGAAAGGCACGACAAGACCATGCGCGAGAATTCAATCATGATCTTTCTGCAATTTGCAAAGACCTGAAAAGAATCGAAAGAGAATGGGGGCATAAAGTTGTATCTCTGCCACCAAGGCTGCTGACAAAAGGCTCAAGCTGACCACCAAAAGCGCCGCTTTGCTCTGCTTTTGGCAGCAGCTTAGCCAAGCTGATAGCCGGCGACTGGTAGCTGGCGACTGGCGACCGATAGCTGGCGACCGGAAGCCGTCTGGTGGGCACAGCCCACTACGGGTCCACCTCAATTACCCAACTGATCCCGCAGCGTTGGAGAGCTAAGAAAAACAAATGAACGCCCCATTTTCCGCTTTACCAGGATTCCGCGCTCGACCAATTCCAGTAGATCGGTCCGGGCCGTTTGATAGACCACGTTATGGCTCTGCCGGTGTCCTTCGATTGTGTAGCGTGCCCCTGGATGCCCAAGCGCGTGGCGGATCAGTGCGACCTGACGGTGATTGAAGGCGGCTTGCAGCTGCTCGGATGAGCGCAACAGCGATTCGGTTTCATGCAGGGCTTCGGCCTTGCGGCCTAGATAGGCCTGGAGCGCGTCGATCGCTTCGGCAATGACCGTTAGCTGGTGAATGACGAAATAGGTGACATCGCTGTCGTCCGTTTCGGTGAACAGGTAGGAACGGTTGTATTGGGCCTGGGCCTGTTTCAGCACCCTGGAAATCGAGACGAATTCCAGGAGCCGATAGCCGCGGGATAGGGCGGACCAATAGAAGAGTGCCCGGGCGACTCGGCCGTTGCCGTCGACGAATGGGTGGTCGTAGGCAAGCGCAAAGTGCAAGAGAATTGCGCGGATGATCGGATGCACGAAAGGCTCGCCGTCGGCCTCGTTAGCGAATCGACACAGCAGGGCCAGGCGTTCGGGGAGCTCATCGGCGGTGGGGGGTAGGTGCAGGACGCGGTTGTCGCGATGATCGACTACCTCGATGCGCTCGTGCGGGTGTCTCAACCGGCCCGCGGCGGAAGGATCGTCCAGGGTGTCCTGGGTCAAGACGCGCTGCAGATCGAGGATTGTTTCCGGCGTCAGGGGTTCGCGAATGCGCTCGGAGATCGAACGCATGGCGTGGAAGTTGTTGCAGATCATCTGCTCGCTCTGGTCCCGCGGCCGTCGCCCTCGGCGCAGCATTTCCTTGGCCACGTGCCGGGTTGTGGAGGCGCCTTCCAACTGGCTGGAGGTGATAGCCTCCTCGACCAGGGAGCTGACCAGGTAGGTATCGCGGGTCTCGGAATTGGCGATCGGGGCTTCGAGACGGATCTGGCCGGATGCATCTCGATCGATGCGATGGAGCCGGCTGAGGATCGGATCGGCGAGCACGAATCGGAATGGGCGATCCGCTTTGTCCTGGAGCGGGAGCGGCTTGTAGAGCAAGCGGCGGGCACTCTTGACGGCGAACCACCAATCCGCGTGGGAGAACCCCGCGGGAGGGGTCTTGTGGCGGAGCTCGTCCCAATGCAGATAATGTCCACCCGGAGCCGGGCCGATGGAGGCGCTGAGCAGCCGTCGCAGATGCTCGGCGCCGGTCCCTACGACCGAGCGGCCGAGCTTGTCGTAATCGGGGGGGGGTAGAGGGATCTTCATGCGTGTCGCATCATGACATTTTGGGTAGCAATCCTAGATTATTTGGCGCTGTTTGGGGGACCGGGCGTATTGGGTTACGGCGCGTTCAACGGTATTTGTGTCCTTCGGGATCGGGCAGCGCGCCTAACCCAACCTACACGCAAAGCGAAATCCGCGCGTACAGGCCGCGCTGGGGGGCATGTGGGTGTAGGTTGCGTTAAGACGCTGGCACTGACTTGGCAGACGATCAGCGAGCCTTGGTGCGTCGAACGCAACACGTCCTTGCGTGACCGAATTACTAATTTGACATCAATTAGTAGTATATTAGTACAAAGAGAAGGGCTTGTTCCAGGCGTCGCTAACGCAACCTACACTTGACGCGGGGTCCGTGCGGGCAGGCCGCGCGGGGGTAATGGGGGCGTAGGTTGCGTTAAGACGCCGGCACTGACCTGGCAAACGATCAGTGTGCCTTGGTGCGTCGCAACGCAACACGTCCGGTCCTCTAAACAGCGCCGAACAATTCAGGATTACTTTTGAGGCAAAACCAATGACCATCGATTTCTCCGCATACGTCACCGGTCTCAACACCGAGCCGGGGCACGAGCATCGCCAGGCGCTCGAATCGAGCTATCACGAGGCGGCCCGGGTCATGTCCCCCCAAGGACTCGATCACTACCTCACGGGTATGAAGGCCATGGGCACCCTGAATAAAGGGGAGGATCTGATCCTCACCTATGTCCAGGAGATGCCCGGCGTGGCCAAGGAGTTGGGGGAGGACGTCATCCCCGATATCGTCAGTGCCCTGATGAAGCTCGCTTCCCACACCTCGGGGACCGTGGTCACCTTGATGATGACTAACATGCCCTTGGCTGCGACTCGACTCGGCGATGCCGATGTGATGCGGAGTTACCTCAAGCTGCTCCATCAGCTCGCCGGCAAGGCCCCGCGAGGGCTGCGTCCCATGATGGAGAATATGGACGAGCTGCTCTCCAAGCTCACACTGGGGGGATTGCGCCGTTGGGCCCTGTGGGGTGCCCAGGCCCATCAGCGGGATCTGGACGGGCAGATGGCCTACTTCGGCCTCAAGACGGAGTCATCCCGAGCCGTGCTCCAAAAGGAGCGCCGCGGGACCTTGTTCGTCGATAACCAGCGCAAGCTCAATTTCTATCTCCGCGCCCTCTGGGCCCGCGCCTTCTTCATGCGCCCTACCTCCGGCGACTATGAGACCCGCCAGGGCCTCAAGCCCTTCATCGAAGACTTCCAGATCCATCTGCCGGACGCCTTCGACCCCTTCCGCGGCATCTCAGGGCTGGAGGTCTACCGGGCCAGCGCCGCCCACTGCGCGGCCCACATGGTCTATACCCGCCAGCCGCTCAGCGCCGAGCAGCTGAGTCCGGCCCAGATGAAGCTCATCGAGCTGTTCGAGGATGCCCGGGTCGAGCATCTGGCGATCCGCGATTTCCCCGGGCTGCGTAAGCTGTGGCTCGGCTTCTTCACGGCCCCCATGACCCCGGACGAAGAATTCGTCGAGCTCCACCCCATGATGGATCGAATGATACGCCTGGCCATCGCCTTGCTCGATCCCCACTACCGGGACGAAGAACCCCTGATCAACGATACGGCCTCCGATTTTCGCCGCCAACTCGAGGTCCGCGCCGATGACAACCAGCTCAGCTGGGATGCGGGGATCACCTTCTACAACAAGGTTATCCAGCAGGTCGCCTTACCCAATCTGCGGGTTATGGAGAGTTGGCCTATCCCCTACCGGGACGACAACCGATATCTCTGGGCATTCACCGAGAACATGTTCCTGGAGTCGGGGCTGGACTATCTGCCCGAACACAAACAGCAGATACGCAAGTATGTCTCCGCGGTGGAGATGGCCAACGAGGTGGATTGTGAGCTGGCCGGTGACGACGCCCAGGAGGTCTGGATCTGCGCCACCGAATTCTTCCCCTACGAGGACGAGGGTATCAGCTACAACCGGATGTGGGGCAAGGAGCCGGTCTCCGCTCCCTATCACTATCAGGAGTGGGACTATCATGTCCAGCTCTTCCGCCCGGACTGGGCCACGGTCATCGAACGCCGCCAGGGTAAGGACGACCCCGAACGCATGGACGAGATCCTCACCAAGTACAAGCCCATCGCCAGCCGCATCCGCCGCTTGATCGACGCCCTGCAGCCCCAAGGCATCGTGCGCCGGCGCGGTTACGAGGAGGGCGAGGAGCTGGATCTCAACGCCGCGGTGCGGGCCATGATCGACATCCGGCGCGGCATCATGCCGGATCCGCGCATCAATATCCGCATCGACCGCCACATCCGCGACCTGTCCATCCTGGTGCTCATGGATCTCTCCGAGTCCACCAACGAGAAGATCGGCGTGCAGGAGGGCGAGCCGGAGTACGACACGGCCCCCTCGATCCTGGATCTTACCCGGGAGTCCACCGGCCTGCTGGCCTGGGCCATCGACGCCATCGGCGACAACTTCGCCGTCCATGGCTTCGCCTCCGATGGCCGCCACGACGTCCAGTACTACCGCTTCAAGGACTTCGGTCAGCCCTATGACGATGAGGCCAAATCCCGCATGGCCGGCATGCAGGGCGGCCTCTCCACCCGCATGGGCGCGGCCTTGCGCCACGCCGGCTGGCACCTGACCCAGCAGGCGGCCCAGAAGCGGTTGGTGCTGCTCATCACCGACGGCGAGCCCGCCGACATCGATGAGCGCGATCCCCAATACCTGCGCCACGATACCAAGAAGGCGGTGGAAGACCTGGCCCGACAGGGGGTCTACACCTATTGCTTGACCCTGGATCCCAACGCCGACCGCTATGTGGCCCGGATCTTCGGAGAGAACAACTACTCCATCGTGGATCACCTAGAGCGGCTACCGGAGCGGTTGCCGGCGGTGTTTGCGGCCATTACCGGTTGACGTTCGTTGCAGCGGGGTTTTCCAGTCGGAATAAACGCTTCGGAACGGCACGGAAGCTATTCCCTGGAGGAGATTCTTGAACAGAAAATTGATAAGAGGCTCAAATGCAAGTTAAAAGCAATTACGATCGTGACATTATCCAATGGTCCAAACAGCAAGCACAGCTATTGCGTTACGGCAAGTTTTCAGATTTGGATATCGAGCATATCGCGGAGGAGATTGAGGACGTGGGCAAAAGTGAGCAACGTGAATTGTCTAACCGCATGGCCGTGTTGATTGCCCATTTATTGAAATGGAAATTACAACCGACCCAACACTGCAGTAGCTGGGAAAAAACCATCAAAGTCCAACGGCGTGATATCGAAAGAGCCCTGAAAAAAACACCCAGTTTGAAGGCCGACCTCGAAGACCCTGAGTGGTTTGAAAGTACTTGGGATAAGGCGTTGGTTATCTTTACCAACGAAACAAATCTCGATTGTCCTGAAGAGCCTATCTGGTCACTTGCCCAGATTCGCGATAACGAATTTTATCCAAGTTGAAGCTGGATTTTGATTTTTTAGACAGATTTCATCTGGCTCCCACGCTCCAGAGACTGTGAAAGTATTCGTTTTCCCCGAAAACGGTGGGGTGAAGCCACCATATTTCACACTAAATTCTGTCTCATGTGGGATTTAATAGAAGTATTTTCGGCCTAAAGTAGGATAATTGTGTTGTACTGTCCCTATGGCTTCGAAAATCCAGTGATACTTTCACAGTCTCTCCAGCGTGGGAGCAAGTCCGGACGCTCTAGCGTCATGAAACCTTGGCCGCTGGAGCGGCCACACATGCGTTCCCACGCTGGAGCGTGGGAACGAGAAAAAACTACGGATCACGCGAATCCGCGCGAAATTATCATCCCGAACCGAAGGGAGGGATCTTGTTCACGCCGATGCGCGCGCTTCGTCGTTTTCTCTTTCGGGTTCCGACCCACCACCACCAGCGGCCAACAGCTAACTTAATGGCATTGCGTCTTAAGCGGCTCAAACGCGAGCCGATTTCGACGATTTGCGTTAATTGGCGTTCATTTGCGGCAAAAATGATTCCCAGGTTATCGGTACTGTAGAAATCAACCGCCTGATTCCGGGTGCGAAATCCAGGTCGGCTGGGTCTCATTGTCGGGTGAATAGCTACCGATGTGAAAAGGCATGGGAGCGTACCACCCGTTGATGATGCGGGCGCGCAGAAAATCGGTTAAGGGTTGGGCAAATTGGCTGGATTTCCTCACGAAATACTGCAAGTCATAGTACCACTTATCCACTTTGCTGGTGCCGATGTAGGAATACTCATCCCACCTCGGGTCCCCCGCCCACGCGGTATGGTCACCAAGGGGGCCTTGGGTGGTGATCCAGGAATGGTCTTTATCGCTTCCCTTGATCACGAGATCGGCCTGCCATCGAAAGAAATAATCGACTAAGGCATCTTGTTTGCGGGTGCGCGCGATAAAGGTATCGTTGAGGCCGATGACATCGAGCCAAACGGCGCCCGTGAAGTAGGGTATTACGCCTGCATCACCAAAGGCGATGCGTACATTCTCGATCTGTGGAAAAGTGGAGAGCGTTTTCGCTATGCGATACTCTTCCTGCATGAGCCAACTGCTTCTCTCCGATGGATAGGGGTAAATCAACAGTCTTTTCACATTGCCGTATATTTTCGTCGAGTATTTGCTTCCAAATGCGAGCATGAAGGCGACTACAAGCACGGGGAAGAGTACGGCACGTTCCTTTATCCAGTTCTCAATCTCCCCCATGGCAGTCGTGAACACAGGGATGCTGGAGTAAATCAGTACCGGCACCAGGGGGTACATGAAGCGGCTACCGACATCCATATGGGTATCGGTTTTGATGAAGAAGACGGCATAGCTCAGCATGAGACCCAGTCCCAACAGGACTGACAACTTGTCCGAACGTCCATGTCTGTCGTGATGCGAGAGGCAGAACAGAAGGCTTACGCAAAAGACTGCCGACAGCAGGGTATGGGTCGAGAGGAAATGATACACACTGACCAGACCGATTTTACTGATGACGGCTCCGGTGGCGACCTTGATGTAAAACGAATTCGGCAGCAATTGTTCGAAATGAAGGGCCTTCCATCCAAGATAGACCCCGCCGAGTATGAGCAGGATAAGCAGGCTGGGGGTGAGGCTTGCAAACCTGTGCAGCTGTTTCTTGCGGACCAGGATAATGCCGTACACGAACGCCATGACGAAATAGAGTAGTGCCGCCTCCGGGCGCAGCAAGATCGCGAGCATGGTAAAAATACCCAGCAACACCGAGTTGGTCGTGTCTTGGGAACGGAGAAACTCAACGGCGAAATGGAAGGCAACCAACAGGACGAGCGCGTATACCACTGTCTCGAGCCCGGTAAGACAGAGCGCGCTTGTCGAGGGAGCCAGAAGGATTAAGCTCGCGATCATGATCGCAGTCGGCGTTGTGGCGCCGTAGCGGCGCTTTGCCCGTGCGAATAGAATCACCGCCATGCCGAATACGCTGAAATAACTCAGGAGGCGTGTGACGAGCAGAGGGTCATAGCCGAGGTCGATGAATGGAGCCAGGAAGATAACCAGGAGGAAATTGGTGTAGCCCTCCGTCGGCGCCATTCCGGGATTCCAGGTTATACCATGGCCGTCGGCCAGATTCTTGGCATAGCGGTAGGTGATGAAGGCATCGTCGAAGACATGATCCCATTTCTGAACCATGTCGGCAGTGAACCCCAGTAGCAGAGGAATGCCGACGATCATCAGCGTCAGCATGACCCTTCTATTCATGTTTCCTGTCCTGTGTCTTTTCGAGTGGGCGTAGGAATGGAAAACGCTGTGAAGTTTAAACCACAGAGAACACAGAGGACACCGAGAAGGGAACCGATCAATTCTCTGTGTGCTCTGTGTCCTCTGTGGTTCAAAATCAAGGCGAATGCAGATCCTCATCGAGCCCCGTAGGAAAGGAAAACGCTAACAGCGGGATGCGCTCCGCTTTCTCGCCCTACTTTTGGCGACACCCTTCCGGGGAGAGCCCCGTAGGTGTCGCAAAGCCCCTCTCTCGCCGGGAGAGGGGTTGGGGAGAGGGGGATCAAGCGATGGTCCTCGGTATTTGCCATGTCCGACTTGACTTTGTGCACACACAAAAAATTCACGCCTCATCGGTCTGAGGCGAAGCCTCGCTAGATACGGGCGTAAGTGTGACCCCGCCAGATCCACCCCAGCTTTTCGGCGCTATCGTCGGCTCCGATGCCTGGCCGATCCTGCGCATCGGGCTGCAAGGCGCGTTCTTCTTGACGCTGGTCTACCTCATCAAGCTCGGCTTCGATTTGCGTGGTCTCACGGAGCTGCGGCACCTTGGCCGGTCCAAACGGTCTTTTCGCATCTTCTTCATCGCCCTGACCATTCTGTTTTCCTGCGTGCTCCTCTACCAGGCGACCTGGCAACTGACCGGCTTGTTCCGGCCGCAGTTCCTCGCCTTTATGCAGACCTACGACCGCCGTCAGTTCAACCCCGCCCACCGCATCCGGCGCGGGCGGATCCTGGATCGTCGCGGTGAGGTGCTGGCCTTCAGCGAAAGGCGAGGGGACCAGGTTTTTCGCCGCTATCCCTATGGACCCGCGTTCGCCCACGTGGTGGGTTACAGTGATGCCAAGTTCGGCACTAGTGGTCTGGAGGCGGCCGCCAATGCCCATCTGAACGGAGCGACGGTGGATAGTCTGCCGGCCTGGGGTGAGCTGGGACACCGGCTATTGACCCGCGACCGGAACCCCCGTGGTCAAGACCTTGCGCTCACCCTGGATACCGAGCTACAGCTCCTGGCGGCGCAACGGCTCGACGGCAAACGGGGGGCGGTAGTGCTTCTGGACCCAAGAGATGGTGCGGTCCGGGTGCTGGTCAGCACGCCGGCCTTCGATCCGAACCGAATAAGCGCCGGCCTGTTCCGGACCAGTCAGCCCGAGACACCCCTGTTGAACCGGGCGACCCAGGGGCTCTATCCACCCGGCTCCACATTCAAGATTCTCACCGCCGCCCTGGCCGTGGAAAAGGGATTTAAGGGGACGCTCCCTTGTCCGGCGGATGGCTATGCTACGTCCTCACGCTACCGCAAGATCCGGGACCACGAATACTATGCCGCACGCAGATCGGGAAGGGTCTGGAAGGGCCATGGCAACCTCGGCCTGGCTACCGCCCTGGCCAAGTCGTCCAACGTGTTCTTCGCCCAACTCGGGGTCGGCTATGGTCATGCCGCCTTCTCCCGCAACCTCGAGCGCTTCCGCTTTAATCGCCGGATCGACCTGTACCGAAGCCCCTACGGCGCCTGGACCATGAACACCGGCCGCATACCCGAAATCGCGACCTCCGACCAGTATGGCCTGGCGCAGGCGTCCATCGGTCAGGGGAAAATCCTGGTGACCCCGGCGCACATGGCCCTGATCGTGGCGGCGGTCGCCAATCGGGGGCTGGCAATGGGCCCCCGCCTGGTGGCGACCGATCCCCCCGTCCGGCTCGCCCGTTTCATGTCCGCCGCCGGGGCCCGGCGGCTCGCGGGGATGCTGCGCAAGGTGGTTACCCAAGGCACGGGACGGAGTATCGACGGCGAGGGACCGCCCATCGCGGGCAAGACCGGGACGGCACAGAATCCCCAAGGCGCGGCCCATAGCTGGTTCGTCGGCTTTGCCCCGGCGAACCGTCCTGCCCTGGCGGTGGCGGTGATGGTGGAGCACGGCGGTTACGGGTCGAAGACCGCGGCCCCCATCGCCCGTGATCTGCTGGTACGGGCGCACGCGCTGGGGGCGTTGCAGTGACGGCGGCGTCCACCGGGGGGACCGGCGTGTGGGAGCTACGGCGGCTGGAGCGGCAATTGCTGGCCGGTTGCCTGCTCCTGGTCGCACTGGGCTTTCTATGATGGTACTGGCTGATGGTACTGGGCGCAGGTCTTGCGGCGGGCCGCCGGTTCGGACTGTTGGATCTCCTACCCCTGCTCACCTATGCGGCGAGCCTGTTAGTGATCCATCTGACCCTGGTGCTGTTCCGATTCCGTGGTGATCAGCTGTTGCCGGTCGTGGCGGCTTTTCTGTCCGGGCTTGGGCTCCTCGCCCAGTACCGGCTGGGCGCCTTCGAGGGTGCGCAGGCGCCCATCGGAGCCTAGGTATACTGCCACACGGCACAATCCGAACTTTTGAATTTCCCCCTCACCCCGGCCCTCTCCCGGAGGGAGAGGGAGTGAAATGCGCAGATTGTGCCGTGTGGCAG
>NZ_FLUY01000956.1 GCF_900092655.1 Candidatus Thiosymbion oneisti | reverse complement strand
CCCACGCTGGAGCCTGGGGAGCCAGCCGAAAATCAATGCCCGTAGAAAATCAATAGGTTAGTTTTTAGACAGCCTCTTAAGCGTTGAAACGCAGGACCCATGACATGACAACACGCGAAGGCAGCCTGCAGGCACCTACCAGGCACCCGATCGATTGGACTAACCCTAAGTTTTTCGATGCGGGTGACCTGTTCAAGGAGCTCGAGCGGGTGTACGACATTTGCCACGGTTGCCGGCGGTGCGTCAGCCTGTGTCATGCCTTTCCCACCTTGTTCGATCTGGTGGACGGATCGGACACCCTGGAGGTGGACGGCGTAGCCAAGGAGGACTACTGGCGGGTCGTGGACCACTGTTACCTGTGTGATCTGTGCTTCATGACCAAGTGCCCCTACGTCCCGCCCCACGAGTGGAATCTGGACTTCCCGCACCTGATGCTGCGGGCCAAGGCGCTGAAACACAAACAGGGCAAGACCCGGCCGCGGGACAAGCTACTGTCCAACACCGATGGGATCGGCTCGCTGGCGGGCATTCCCGTGATCTCGGGGGTGGTCAACACCGTCAACCGGTCCGGCGTTGGCCGTAAGCTCCTGGACGCCACGCTCGGTGTCCACCCCCAGGCGCGGGTCCCCGAGTACCACAGCAATACTCTGCGCAAGCGGCTCAAAGGCCGGGTCGGGCGCCGCTCCGAGGGCGAGGCCGCGGGCCCGACCACCGGCAAGGTCGCCCTCTTTACCACCTGCTACAACAACGTCAGCGAGCCGGACGTGGGCATGGACCTGGTAGCGGTGTTCGAGCACAACGGTATTCCGGTCACCATCCCGAGCAAGGAAAAGTGCTGCGGCATGCCCAAGCTGGAGCTGGGAAACCTTAAGGCCGTACAGAAGGCCAAAGACGCCAATCTCCCGATCCTGGAGCGGCTGGTGGACGAGGGCTGGGACATCGTGGCGCCGATACCCTCCTGTGTGCTCATGTTCAAGCAGGAGCTGCCGCTCATGTTCCCGAACGAAGACGGGATACGGAAGATCAAGGCGCACATCTACGACCCCTTCGAATACCTGATGCTGCGCCACAAGCACGGTAAGCTCTCCACCGAATTCACCCAGCCCTTGGGTACCGTCGCCTATCACGCCGCTTGCCACCAGCGAGTGCAGAACATCGGCCGCAAGACCCACGAGTTGCTCTCCCTGATCCCGGATACCAAGGTGGAGCTCATCGAGCGCTGCTCAGGGCACGACGGCACCTATGCGGTCAAAAAGGAATTCCACGAGTACTCCATGAAGATCGTCAGGCCGGTGACCAATCAGGTGAAGCAGCTCGGGGCCGACCACTACGGCAGCGATTGCCCCATAGCCGGGCAGCACATCGGCCATGCCCTGGCCGACGGCAGCAGGCCCGAACACCCGCTGACGCTGCTGCGTATAGCCTACGGGCTGTGATGCCGCCACCGGGTTTCGGTTAATATTGCAGACTGACCGAGCGGCGCAATGCCGGGCAGGCGCCAGCGTATAAAACTACGAATCACGCTCGTTCCCACGCTCCAGCGTGGGAACGCCGTCGTGTCCGCTCCCGCGGATTCAGTCAGGGTGGTGGGCACAGCCCACCCTACAATTCCTTTGTGCCTTTGCGGTTCAAACTATCCCACAGCCAACGATTGCAGATACGGATGTCGGGCACGCCGCTGTCCAAAAATGCGGTTCGCGCCTCCTCGTGATGCCATCCTGTAAGACCTACCGCGCTCACCGCATCCTACGTCCATCTTACGGGCTTTGCCCAACCGATATCACTTAAATATTAACCACTAGCCCGCCGGGGTCCGACCCGCCCGCGGCAGGCAGGGAATGCCATTTCTCCGCCGTAGGGAGGGCGACTACGGATTGTGGGCGAGACGCCCACGCCCCTCGCGGGCGACGCCGTGGCTTCATCGATGCGACCCGCTCATTTTTCCCATACTCAATCCGGCCTGGGCTGTCCGGCGACCAGAAGACGCAGTCTCATTGATGCCGGGTGGATCGTCGGTGGGCACAGCCTACCCTCCGATTCTGATTTTGTATCCTTTATCCGCAGATTACGCAGATTCTCACAGATTGAGAACGAAATAATCTGTGAAAATCTGCGTAATCTGTGGATTAAAAAAATGTCGGGATTCCTCCATCACCCCAACTACCCTACTGGCGACTGCAAACTTGCTCCCGATTCTGTCCATAGGGACACACAGGCGACGATTGCACTATGATTACGTTAGCTGCTTTGTTTAAGAGATCAGGACGGGAGAGGAGAATGCGATGACGCGCACGCGGGGGTTTCAGATCTCGAGTTCCGGGCCGAACTTTGGGCCGAGCGCCGGGGAGAAGGCGAGCGACACTTCGCCTACCGACGAGCGGATGGGCGGCCTGCTGCTGGTGATAGCGGTTTCCTGGATACTATTCTCGGGTGGAGTCGGATACTGGTTGTGGGCAACCGGACATCACGACAAGGCGATCACCGCCTGGATTGTCACCTTCACCTTGTTTGTTACCGTTATGGGACTCTGGCGGCTGTGGGAAAAACGCCGCTACGCAAGCATCCACTGGACCCTGCTCAATCACCAGCTGCCCTTGGTCTTCGTGTTGCTGCCCCCGATTGCGGGCGTATTGATACTCAATGTCACTCCCCCTGACCAGATCTGCTCACCCCAGGAAATAACGGGCGGAGCGGATGCGCAAGCGGTCGGGGGGTCGGCGGCGGACCCGGAGACGGTCAAGGTACGGGACGCCGGTGACTATAGTACCCCCCTTGTCTCGCATGTGTTCTACCCCACCTATTACAGCCTGCTCGTGGTGGTGAGTACCATCTTCTTCAACCTGCAGACGGAGGTCGAAGAATGGATGAAGACGCTGGAGAAAGGCGACCGGGAAGCGAGCCGCTGGCACTCCGTCAGTGCCTTCTGTCTGCTCATCGGTCTGTTCGCCGCGCTGCTCTACGCCTTGCCCTATATCGCGGATATTCAGGGGCTCATCGAGGATTCGATCCACCGCGCCACCCTGTTCTACATCGCCTTGGCGGCCGCCTTGTTTCTGCCCTTGATCGCGATCCTGATCCGCGCGAAGCTGGAAAGGGCGCAGACCAAAGCGACGGGGAAAACCAAGCCGACGGAGGAAACCATCTATGCCTATTGAGATGATCATGGGAATCAGTGCGAACCTGATCCTCGGGCTGCCCCTCATTGTGGCCTTTATCTGGACCACACTCTCTTCGCACCGATCGTCACGACCGCCGCGGCCGGACCCGACCAACCTTCCGGGCTGTAAAGATACTTGGTTCCTGCCCACCGATCGGACCTAAGAGCCTGTCCGGGTGCAGTCCTGAGTTGTTTGGCGTTGGTTGTAGAATGCGGTGTGTTGGGTTACGGTGCGTTCGGCCCTATCATTGTGCTTCGGGATCGGATAGCGCGCCTAACCCAACCTACGCTTGACGCGAGGTCCGCGCGGGCCGGCAGCGCAGGGGGGCATGCGGGTGTAGGTTGCATCGAAACGCGACACGTCAAATCCCCCCGACAACGCTAAATCATTCAGGATCGCTTTTAACCAGACGGCTTCTCAGCTCTATGAGGACCCTGGTCTTCCACTCCGTCAAGGGCGGCCTCGGCCGCACCCTGGCCCTGTGCAATCTGGCCCGGGCCCTGGCATCGACCGGGCGGCGGGTCCTGATGCTGGATTTCGATTTCACCGCGCCGGGGCTTCACCACAAGTGGCAGCAATCGCCCGGGCCCGGCTACCTGGAGTATCTGGACGCCTTCGACGTCGAGGCCCGCGCCGGCGGTGTCTCGGCGCGCAAACGCTGGGGCCTGCTCCAAGACCGGATCGATCGCATCGACGAGCAACTGTACCTCCTGCGGGCGGGGGACGAGACCAGCCCCGATTATTGGCGCCTGATCGCCTCCTACCGTTTTCATCGCCTCTTCTACTTTGCCCCCAAGGAGATCAATGGCCTCAGTCCCAGGGTCTTTCCGCTGGAATGGCTGGATCGCAACCGGGAGGCCTTCGACGCCGACAAGCAGCTGATCGCGGAGCGTTTTGCGCCGGACTATCTGCTGGTGGACTGCAAGACCACTACCGAGCCGAGTGCGGTCATCCTGCTATCCTGGGCGGATTCCATCGCCCATTTTCTCCCGGCCAACCCCGAAGGCATCCAATACGCTTGTGGTACCGCCCAGGCCGTGGTGCGGGAGATGGCACGCCAAGGATGCCCCATCGGCTTCGTGCCCGTGATCGCCCGGGTGCCGGATCATCGCAGCGAGCACATGGACGTGGACTGTATCCGCACCATCGGGGACAGCTGGCGCCGCCGGCATTGGTCCGACGGGGAGCAGGGCTACGCCGCCGGGCTGTTCCGGGAGCGGGATTTCGTCGTCCTCGCCGAGACCCGGGAGATCGAAGGCCGGGAGCGCATCCTGTTCGAGATGCGGGAAAAGAAGGACCCGTTCTGGCAGCTGAGTCACGACTATCTCGGCCTGTGTGCCCGCTTGGCGCCGCCCGCGGGAGATACGGAAGACCCGGCCGCCGCGGAGGCCTGGTGGTACGAGCAGCTCGGCATGCAGCAGGATGCACGCATCCTGGCCCGGCAGTTCGACAGCTACCCCCACCAAGGGACCCTCCTCAATGTGGACGAGCAGCCCCACATCGCCATGCGGGTCAAGACCTTTCATCTGCTGATCAAAGGGCTGCTGGACGCCTGTCAGTTGGACGGGCCGGACGCCCAACGGGCCGCCCTGGTCACGGTGGGCCGTCGCTGTGGCCGGGATTTTGCCGCCGAGCTCAACGACAGCTTCGAGCGGGAAGGCGTCGCGGCGGCGTTCTCCAAGCGTATCGAGCGGTGGGCCGAGTTCGACTCGGGGGTCGGCATCGGCGTGATCCATCCCATGGCGATCGACGAAGCCTCCGGGGCCATGTGGCTGCGGGTCGTCGGCGACGCCTTCGGATTGCACCCGGACTGGTTTCCCGACGATCAGGGCAAGGATCTGCGCAGCTTCTTCGAGGGCTACCTGGAAGGCGTCATCGGAGACCTCTTCCAGGCCGTGGCGGCCACGGATGATCACCCTGGGCTGGCGGTCCGGACCGTTGCGGAGGACCAGCTACCATCGGAGCTTCGCAGCAACACACGGTCGGGCGCGGTCAATTATTATCGGGTCTCGGCAGCAGACCCCGAAAACCATGTCCAAACCTATAGAGACTGTCTAAAAAAGGGCCATAGGCCGTAGGCTGGGTTGCGGCCAGGGACGGCCAAAACCCAGCAACAACCAAAGCTGGGGTTCGTTCCTCACCCCAGCCT
>NZ_FLUY01000473.1 GCF_900092655.1 Candidatus Thiosymbion oneisti | reverse complement strand
GCTGTCGGGGATCAGCGGTGCCCTGTTCCCCATGCACCGCGGCGACGGCGCTTTGGTTGGGGTCGATCCGAATCCAAAGCGGCGTCGGGTCCGTGCCGACCGGTAGCCGGGTGCTGCCGACAATCACTGAAGATCATCACCCGCAGCACGGAGCGATCTGTCTGCCGCCGCACTCCAAAGGGAGCCGGCACCGGCAGAGCGGTGCCCCGGATCGAGTTCCGGTGACTGCATTGCCAACCCGGCTGTCGGGGATCAGCGGTGCCCTGTTCCCCA
>NZ_FLUY01001079.1 GCF_900092655.1 Candidatus Thiosymbion oneisti | reverse complement strand
GCGGCGGCAGGATGGTGCCACTTGGCCGACCCCCGGCTTATGCTTAGGGCTGGAGGTTCCGGTAAGCGTCGGGGTGAAGTGGCCGCCGCACTCCAAAACGTCCGGGGGAACCTTTCTATGATCGTTGGCAGTCCGGAATCCATAAAGAGCCTTTTTAGAAGTTCCAAGCATCCTGTTAATCCTGGGAATCCTGTTAATCCTGTACTATTTGTGCAATCCGAACGCTGGCGGGTATCCGCCCCGGATTGGTAAGGCGTCTGCTCTGCGGCGCTGCAAGGATCCGAATCATCCGTAGGCATTTTTCGCCCTCGAGGATGCAAGCGTTACAGGGCCGTGCCCGAACACCCGGAGCTCAAGCGGAGACAAGCATGACGACGATGGCAGACCGTGACGGCCACATCTGGCTGGACGGCGAGATGGTGCCCTGGCGCGCGGCCAAGACCCATGTGTTGACCCACACCCTGCACTATGGCATGGGGGTCTTCGAAGGCGTACGCGCTTACCGCACCGAACGGGGTACCGCCATTTTTCGCTTGCGCGAACACACGGACCGCCTGTTCAACTCGGCCCACATTCTGGGGATGACCCTGCCCTACGACCGGGAGACGCTGGACGCGGCCCAGCGGGCCGTGGTGCGGGCGAACGGGCTCGACTCCGCCTACATTCGCCCCATGTGCTTCTATGGCTCCGAAGGCATGGGCCTGCGCGCCGATAATCTGAAAGTCCACTGCATGGTGGCGGCCTGGGAGTGGGGCGCCTATCTGGGCGAGCAGAACATGCGAGAGGGCATCCGCGTCCGGGTCTCGTCCTTTACCCGCCACCACGTCAATATCACCATGTGTCGGGCCAAGGCCAACGGCAACTACATGAACTCCATGCTGGCCCTCCAGGAGGCCCTGCGTGACGGCTACGACGAGGCCCTACTGCTGGACGCCGAGGGCTATGTCATGGAGGGGAGCGGCGAGAACATCTTCATCGTCCGGGAGGGCGTGCTCTATACGCCGGACCTGACCTCCGCCCTCGACGGTATCACCCGCAGGACGGTCCTATCCCTGGCCGACGAGCTGGGAATCCAGGTGGTGGAGAAGCGCATCACCCGTGATGAGGTCTATATCGCCGATGAGGCCTTCTTTACCGGCACCGCGGCGGAGATCACCCCGATCCGGGAGGTGGACGGACGTACCATCGGCACGGGCACCCGGGGCCCTATTAGCGAGCGCCTCCAGGACCTGTATTTCGATCAGGTCCACGGCCGCCGCGACGAATATCCCCAATGGCTGACCCTGGTCTGAGGCGAGCGCTTGCCGCTGATCGCCTAATTTTCCTATGGGAAACCAGACAGCTTCTTAGCAACTACCCACAAGCTGACAAGACATCGGTGTCGGAGGGCCGGAAGATGACAGAAACCGCCACTAAGACCCAGGACAGCCGGCAAGCGATAGCGGTCGGCCGCAAGGACCTGCCTCTATCCTGCCCCCGCCCCCAGGATGAGGTGTGGAACATGCACCCCAGGGTCTATCTCCCCCTCGAGCAATCCGGGGCAGCGGTCTGCCCCTATTGTGGTGCGCACTACCAACTCGCGGACTGAGCCCGGTTTTTAGAAAAGACTGGTTGTTGCCACCCCAACCCGATGCTAAGAGGCCGTCTAAAAACTAACCCATTGATTTTAAATCGGTAGGCTGGGGTGAGGAACGAACCCCAGCGTTGGTTATTGCTGGGTTTTGG
>NZ_FLUY01000460.1 GCF_900092655.1 Candidatus Thiosymbion oneisti | reverse complement strand
GCATCCGTCCCCAACAAAGGTGATGCGGCCAGGGGAAAGCGCCGTCGCCGCGGCGCGGGTGGAACCGAAGGGCCCGGATTCCCGGCCAACGCCGCTGGTA
>NZ_FLUY01000493.1 GCF_900092655.1 Candidatus Thiosymbion oneisti | reverse complement strand
AGCACCGTGAAGCGCCCAACCCCGCGTGAGCGGCTGCATTCCAACCCCTCACCGAACTGCTGGCTCTTCAAATCGCGAAAGCTTTCCTCGATTTGCATGCGCTGACGATACCAGCGGACCAACTGCTTTGCCGGCACGTCAGCGA
>NZ_FLUY01000042.1 GCF_900092655.1 Candidatus Thiosymbion oneisti | reverse complement strand
ACCCGTTCACGGACCGCGGGGAGGCCTAACGGGCGTTGCCCCCCAGTCGCCTTGGGTATCCGTTTCAGTTGCACCGCTTGCGG
>NZ_FLUY01001689.1 GCF_900092655.1 Candidatus Thiosymbion oneisti | reverse complement strand
CGGCGTGGGAGCAAATCCCGACGCTCCAGCGTCACAATATACTGGCCGCTGGAGCGGCCCAGCTGCGTTCCCACGCTGGAGCGTGGGAACGAGCACAAAAAGGGTACTGTTTTAACTACGAATCACGCGAATCGACGCAAATGTTCCCGCAGGCACAAAACTTTTTTAATCCGCAGATTACGCAGATTTTCGCAGATGAAAAAAAGAACCACGAATGGACACGAATAAACACGAATTATTTTTCTTTAGTTTCATCATCTAGTTCCCACGCTCCGGCGTGGGAACAAATCCCGACGCTCCAGCGTCACAATATACTGGCCGCTGGAGCGGCCTAGCTGCGTTCCCACGCTGGAGCGTGGGAACGAGCACAACACACAACAGCAAAATTTCCTCCACATTGTAGCGTTTGTTCTTTTCTGAACGCGGATCCCGAACCGCCGAAAAGT
>NZ_FLUY01000340.1 GCF_900092655.1 Candidatus Thiosymbion oneisti | reverse complement strand
ATTCCCGTGTATACGAATGCTGGACATCGGCCCGATGCTCTCCGCGGCGCGGAGCTTCCAGGTTCCCACGCAGCGCATGGGAACGAGAAAGACGGCGTCGGGCGTCACCTTTTACGACACTCTCCCGGTGGGAGAGGGGCTATTAGGGCCGATGGAAATATTCGTGTCCATTCGTGGTTTTTGTTTCCAGTATTGGGAATGAATCTGCAATATCAGTCGAAACTAGGTACTAGCCTTCTCGCGCGCGAGCCTGAGTAATGCCTCCATGCCGAGACGATCGCTGGTGTCCATTTCCACTACCTTCTCGAACCGTTCCAGGGCTCCCTGGGCGTCGTCCAGACGCAGCTTGAGGTATCCCGAGCCTTTCAGCGCCCAGAGCAAGAAGCGGGTCAGGGTCATGGATACTGGTACGGCACGCTCGAGATCGTCCCTGGATAAGGTACGCCAATCGGTGGACAACCCCAGTTGGGTTGCCGTCACGGCGATGGCTCGATCGGCAACCATGAGGGCCTCCGGGTAGCGGTGGCCATAGAAGAAGTAGCGGTAGAGGGCAACGAGTACGGTTAGGTGCTCGGGTTCCAGGAAATAGGCCTGCAACAGGCTGTGCTCCGCCGCTGCCTCGCCGTATTGTAGTGCCGCTTGTGCGAGCAGCTGCTTGACCTGCTGACTCAGCGGCTGTTCGAAATAGAGCGCCTCGCCATCGAAATCCAGTAGATCCATAATCTGTGCCTATTGCGGCAAAAAGTCCATTTTTCGTCGGTCCAAGGCAAAGCCTCGCTAGGTTAATGGCAGTGGGCTACCTGGGGGTGATTGATTTCCGCGAGGAAGCGTTGCAGGTCGAGGAGGTGGGGGGTGCGCTTGGTCCCGGTGACGAAGCGGCGGACCAGGGACAGCACTTGCTCGGCCTGCTCCGGCTCCAGCTCCAAGTCCAGCAGCTCTGCATAGACCCGGCGCACGGCCCCCTTGCCCGAATGCTTGCCCAACACTAGGCGGTGTTTGCGACCCAGCTCGGCCGGGTCGATGCCCTGGTAGTTGCGGGGATCCTTGAGCAGGCCGTCCACGTGGATCCCGGCCTCGTGGGTGAAGGCACCGCCCCCGACCAGGCTCTTGTGCCAGGCGACCGGTCGGCCCGAGGCGGTGGCAACCAAGCGTGACAGCTCGTCGAAGCCCGAGAGGTTTACGCCAGAGGCCACTCCGTGCAGGTGTTTCAGACCCATCACCACTTCTTCCAGGGCGGCGTTTCCGGCCCGTTCTCCGAGGCCGTGGACCGTGGTGTTCACATGGGTAGCGCCGCCGCGCACCGCCGCCAGGGTGTTGGCCGTGGCGAGCCCCAGGTCGTCGTGGGCGTGCATCTCGATCTCGAGATCGCAGGCTCCGGCCAGGTCGCGGATACGGGCGCAGGTGGAAAAGGGGTCCAGCAGGCCGATGGTGTCCGCGAACCGAAACCGCTGGGCACCCGCCTCCTGGGCCGTCGCAGCCACCTGCCGGAGAAATCCGGGGTCCGACCGGGATGCATCCTCGGCACCGACACAGACGGCTAGCCCCAATTCCCGGGCCGCCGGTACCAGGCGCCGGATCTGTTCCAGGGCCCAGGGCCGGTCCCTGCCGAGCTTGCGGCTGAGGTGCTGATCCGACACCGGCAGCGAGAGGTCGACCAGATCGACCCCGAGGTCACGGCACTGGTCGATGTCCCCGGACGACATCCGCGCCCAGACCATCAAGCGGGCCGAAAGTCCCAGCTCCACGACCGCGCGGATACTGGCACGCTCGTCCGCGCCCATCGCGGGGATGCCTATCTCCAGCTCGGGAACGCCGCGACCGGCTAGGCCACGGGCGATGGCGAGCTTCTCGGCGAGTGAGAAGGCCACGCCGGCCGACTGCTCACCATCCCGGAGGGTGGTGTCGTTGATGGTGACTTGTGCGGATTTGTGCT
Source organism: Candidatus Thiosymbion oneisti (assembly GCF_900092655.1). GTDB lineage: Bacteria > Pseudomonadota > Gammaproteobacteria > Chromatiales > Chromatiaceae > Thiosymbion > Thiosymbion oneisti. The sequence continues at coordinate 919 of NZ_FLUY01000340.1, read as the reverse complement.
GCATTACTGCGGAACCGCCGAGGCCCTGATTGAGTATGGGAAAAAAGAGTCGATCGCTTCAATCTATCCGCAGATTACGCAGATTCTCGCAGATTAAAAACGAAACAATCTGTGAGAATCTGCGTAATCTGCGGATAGAAAAGACAATCTGATCTTTTGCGACCACTTTGCGTTTATTCGCGTTCATTTGCGGCAAAAAACGATTCCATGTTATCGGCACTGCCGTACTAGGCGGCGACCGGCTGGGACGCGTGACTGAGACACTTCTTCGGGCACACCCGGGAGCAGGCCTGGCAGCCGATACAGTCCATGGGGTCCTTCAAACCCATGACCATACTGGTATCGTCGGAGAAGTCGTCGTCATCGCCGTAATCGTCGTCGTAGTCGTCATCGTCGCCTGCATCCAAATCCAAATCGAGGTCGTCCCGATCCAGGAGCTCGAAGACGTCCCGGGGACACACCTTGAAACAGCGTCCGCAGCCGATGCAGTTGGCCTGGTTGAGATCGGTAATGAAGGCGGGGATCCATTCCGCCCCGCCGCGGGTGACACCGGTGATGGTATTCATGGCTGCTCCACTCCTAACGAGGCATCGCCTCAGACCGACGAGGCGTGACCAACCGCACCGAAGAACCACGGATGGACACGGATAAACACGGATCACAATCTGTGTTTATCCGTGTCTGCCTCTGTGGTTGAAAGGATTTGCGATTCCCGACCAACAAGAGGCAGAACTGTTTTTGTGCAGCGCACAAACTTGACTCATTTGTAAAGATGCAGGTCCCTCGAGGAATCCTAGCGAGGCTTCGCCTCAGATCGACGAGGCGTGAACAACTCAAGGGAACTGTCATCTCGACCGAAGGGAATTGTCATCCCGAGCGTAGCGAGGGATCTTCTTAGCTTGCAGAAGCTCCCGGCGCA
>NZ_FLUY01001145.1 GCF_900092655.1 Candidatus Thiosymbion oneisti | reverse complement strand
GCTTTACCGGCAGGGTTGGAACCGGCAGCGCATACTGGATCTGTTTGCCGTCATCGACTGGATGATGCGCCTGCCGAATGCACTCGAACAACAGCTATGGCAAGCTAT
>NZ_FLUY01000299.1 GCF_900092655.1 Candidatus Thiosymbion oneisti | reverse complement strand
CCTTTGCAGATCCGCACCCAGCCGGGTAGGGCGCTAGTCGGTCATTCCATCTCTGGCTCCCACGCTCCAGCGTGGGAGCAAGTCCGGACGCTCCAGCGTCATGAAACCTTGTCCCGACGGAGGAGGGATCTTGGCCGCTGGAGCGGCCACAATTGCGTTCCCACGCTGGAGCGTCACTGCCATTAAGTTAAGGAAAAGCGCAAAAATATGCCGCATACTTCACGTTTTTT
>NZ_FLUY01000039.1 GCF_900092655.1 Candidatus Thiosymbion oneisti | reverse complement strand
GCTCGTTCCCACGCTCCAGCGCCTGCCTGTGCGTGCCGCACGCAGACAGGTGGGAACGCCGGCTTGTCCGCTCCCGCAGACACAGCTCCCCGGTGCTGATCGGCATTGGCGGTTGGCCTACCGAGGCGCTTGATCGACGCTGGAGCCTTTCTCGTTCCCACGCGCTGAGACTATGAAAGAATTCGCCTTTCCCGGAAGCGGTGGGATGAAGTTACCATATTCCACGCTGAATTCCATATCACGTGGGACTGAGGAGAAAGATTCCCGGCTGGATTATGGAAATTATGTTGCCCTATCCCTGATGCCCTGAAAATCCAGTGACACTTTCACAAAGCCGTCTGAAAGACGGCGGTCCCAGCCGGTTCACAAAGCCGTCTGAAAGACGGCGGTCCCAGCCGGCCCGGAACCGCCGAATCTTGTCGGTCCCTGGGACCGCCGACATCTTGTCGGTTCCTGGGACCGCCGACATCTTGTCGGCCCCTGGGACCGCCGACATTCTGTCGGTCCCTGGGATCGCCGACATTTTGTCGGTCCCTGGGACCGCCGACATTCTGTCGGTCCCTGGGATCGCCGACATTTTGTCGGTCCCTGAGATCGCCGACATCTTGTCGGCTCCCAGGACTACCGATATTTCGTTGGCCCTTCCGGCTATCGGGTAAAACCTGAATGCCGAGTTGCCGGTCCAAACGGTCAGCGCTCGTTCCCACGCTCCAGCGCCTGCCTGTGCGTGCCGCACGCAGACAGGTGGGAACGCCGGCTTGTCCGCTCCC
>NZ_FLUY01000639.1 GCF_900092655.1 Candidatus Thiosymbion oneisti | reverse complement strand
GGGGAGCGGTTACGACCGGAGGCCGAGACGCAAATCTTGCCCCAAGCCCCGCTGATGCCCTTTGATGCCACTGCACGGACTCCCTGGGCGGTGCCTTTTGCCTTTGATGACTACTTGGAGCTGGTCGACTGGACGAGCCGGGCGTTACGTGAGGATAAGTCTGGATCCATCGAGGCACGAGAACCCAAGCTCCTCGCGCGATTGAGCATTGATGGGAAGCAATTTATCGGCTATTCCGAGCGTCTTCTCAAGGC
>NZ_FLUY01000007.1 GCF_900092655.1 Candidatus Thiosymbion oneisti | reverse complement strand
GCTGGTTTGGCTGGGATCACTTTCTGGTGCGTGGCTTCAAGAAGGTCCGCGCTGAGATGAGCCTGATGGTGTTGGGCTACAACTG
>NZ_FLUY01000330.1 GCF_900092655.1 Candidatus Thiosymbion oneisti | reverse complement strand
CGTCTTTGATCACTCATTAGCTAATTGTAGCATACCTGTGTAGCAGCTAAAGCCTTGCACTAAAGTGCATAGTTTTGGACTAGCG
>NZ_FLUY01000308.1 GCF_900092655.1 Candidatus Thiosymbion oneisti | reverse complement strand
TCCCGGCGTCTGGAACGCGAGTGCCGGCGCAACCTGGAGTTGAGCTGGCTGCGGGAGGGGTTAGTCCCGAGCTACCGGACCAGCGCCGAGTTTCGCCGAGTGCACGGGAAGGCGCTGCGTGCGGTGAATCGCGATTTCGTCTCGTTGTGTCAAGAGCTGGAGCTGCTGGGCGCAGAAACGATCGGCATTGACGGTTGGTTTTCTCACGCCAGCGCCGTGACGCCAGCATCACAACCAAAAAGAGCTTGGAAGCCGAGCTGAAAAAGATCGAGCGTGATCTGGACGCCTACACGCGGGAGCTTGATGCCAATGACGCGCAGGAAACCGATGCGGGTGAGGGGTTAGGTGAAGACCCCGCGCTGGCGAGCAAGCTGGAAGAACTCAAGGCGCACCAGGCCCGCCAGCAGGCGCAACGCAAGCAGCTAGAGGAGCGTGGTGAGACCCAGCGCTCCCGTACCGACCCCGATGCGCGGGCCTTGAACAAGGGCAACCAGCCTGTGACGGGCTACAAGGTGCAAGGTTGCGTTGGCGACAAACACCAGCTCATTGTGCATCATCAAGTCACCAACGCCGGCAATGATCGGAACCAGCTCAGAGGCTGTCTAAAAACTAACCTAATTGATTTTCTACTGGCATTGATTTTCGGCTGGCTCCCCACGCTCCAGCGTCGATTAAGCGCCTGGTAGGCTAACAGCCAACGCCTATCAGCACGGAGAAGCTGCGTCCGCTGGAGCGGACAAGACGGCGTTCCCACGCTGGAGCGTGGGAGAGCGCGAACCGGTAGAAGATGACAGGCGACCATGTCTATAACGATAAGAGCCTACAGAGTAGAAGATGCATCGCGCTTACGTTCTATTTTCTATCACACCGTGCATCACATCAATAAAGCCCATTATACCAAAGAGCAGTTAGATGCATGGGCACCTTTGTCATCACGCAATCCTGATAGCTGGCTAAACAAATGGGCAACAACGCCGCCGTTTGTGGCGATTATACAAGACAACATAGTAGGTTTTGCACAAATTGACAAAAAGGGTTATATTGATACATTGTATGTACATCATCGCTATCACCATAAAGGCATTGGGTCCAGTTTAATGAGAGCAATGATCGATTGGGCAAAGCAACAATCCATCCATCGGATTTATGCCCATGTGAGTATCACAGCACGTCCTTTTTTTGAGTCAAAAGGTTTTACTGTTGTTAAAGGACAAACCGTTACAGTACGAGGTGTAGCGATGAATAATATAATCATGGAAAGCCATATTAGCTCATGAGATTAGATCACTTATTAGCTTTGATCAACATAATCAATCGTAAGCGTGTTAGGACCGTAGCGGGCTAAGCGTAGGATGGGCAAAGCAAGCGCCCGACAAGAGGGTCCAAGGTTTCGGTCACTGCGCGGAGGTTTCCGAACCGTAGCAGCTTGATAGGATGCACAAAGCGAAGCGTGCCCATCAAATCTCTTTTTCGCCCCGACGGCCTTTTGGAGTGTGGCGGCAACTGGTGGGCCCAGTGCCTCGGGTGATTCCTCGATGATTGGCTGGTCGCACCAGTCTGGCAGCCGGCACCAAGCCGCCGCCGCTTTGGATCAGAAGCGCCCAACAACCAAAGCGCCGTCGCCGCGCCGCGTGGGAAACGCCACACCATTGATCCTTGAGCAACGGTCGTGGTCGTAGCGTGCACCGTCGCAGGCCGCAATCCGGTTGCGGCGCTTTGCCGGCGCACTCCAAAGGATCGGGCCGATTACCCGACTGCTCCTATTGACTTACCCGCCAACAGCTTGTTTCAGCGATGTTTATCATTCGGTTGCCCTGCTAAATTAGTGTCCATTCGTGTTCATTCGTGGTTCCCTGTAGCATACGCCTCTGAACTGCCGCCTCGGAGCCGACAGATATGATCGATGTACGGGTCCAAACCGAGCCATTCGATATCGCCGCGGAGCAGGAAGACCTGTGGCGCAGGCGGCCTCAGGTCGGGGCCCTGGTGACTTTCGTGGGGCTGATGCGGGATATGAACCAAGGCGAGCGGGTAAGCCGGATGATCCTGGAGCACTATCCGGGGATGACCGAGAAGGCCCTGATCGCCATCGCCGAGGAAGCGGGCAGGCGCTGGGACCTGCAGGGGATTCGGGTCCTGCACCGGGTCGGGGCGCTCAGGCCCCAAGACCCGATTGTCCTGGTGGCCGTAACTGGCACCCACCGCAGCGAGGCCTTCCGTGCCTGCGAGTTCCTGATCGACTACTTGAAGACCCATGCCCCCTTCTGGAAAAAGGAAATCACCGACCAGGGCGAGCACTGGCTGGACTCCCGGACCTCGGACGCGACGGCGGCGCGGCGTTGGGAGCAAGCATAGCCTTTGGCCGCTTGTGCTTCCAGCTTCCAGTTGCCGGCTTCCAGCAATGACGGAATCGTTTGAACCGAAAAGGCGTAAAGGATGCAAGGATTTCTTTGGATTACACGGGTTTTCACAGAAATGAATTCGCGTGATTCCTAGTTTCATCCGCACCGCTCACCGGCATGATCTTGCATCGGGATCGACTGCCCCCAAATCGGCTTTGAGAGGGATACCGGATGTATGCTCGGACCGATGTACAACTGCTTGCAGAGGGGGGTTACGGAAGGCGAGGGGCCTCTATCGGGTCCGAGCGCAACGCAGCCCCGCCGTCGGATACCGGCATGCATCGCTCATCGGGACGGCAATCCCCGGTGTGATAGGCGGGCGGGCGCGTGCAGCGCGACGGAAAATCCGGGTGTGAGTGGGAGCAAGCCGCTTGCAGTTCGGTCCAGCTTCGGTATGCTTCAAACTTAGGGATTCGACGCTGGGCTATGTCCGCTATGATTTAGGGGCAGGGATGTCCGGCCGTGTCCGATCGCATCGCCGTTACATGCAACGAAGACATGCCGCAAAATCGGAAGCCCACTTTCGATTGCGTATATTGAAAGCCCCCGTGGAGGGGGTTCTTCAAGGTCCTCATAAGACACCAGGTTGCTTCAACTGGAGGAGTGAGAAAACCAATGCCTAACACCGACTACACCATCGCACACGGCTCCGCACGCGCGGTCGCCACGAACAAGGTGTTGAAAAACACCTATATGTTGCTTTCCGCCACCCTGGTCTTCAGCGCCCTGATGGCGGGCCTGTCCATCATGCTGGCGGTTCCGAGTTGGGTGTACCTGGTCTCGGTCATCGGCGCCATGGTGCTCGGTATATTCGTATTGCCGCGGACCGCCAATGCCAGCACCGGCATCGGTATGATCTTTCTGATCACCGGCCTGCTCGGATTCGGGCTCGGTGCCATCCTGACCACGTATCTCGCCCTGCCCAAGGGACCCCAGATCATCGGCACGGCCTTCGCCGGCACGGGCCTGATCTTTCTGGGTCTTTCCGGCTATGCCCTGACCAGCAAGCGGGATTTCAGCTTCATGGGCGGCTTTCTGTTCGCCGGCATCATGGTCGTCTTCATCGTCGGCATCGCCAACCTCTTTCTGGCCCTGCCCGCCCTGTCGCTGGCTATCTCCGGTGCCATCATCCTGCTCATGAGCGGCTTTATCCTCTTCGATACCAGCCGCATCATCAATGGTGGCGAGACCAACTACATCATGGCTACCTACGGGTTGTACCTGAGTATCTTCAACATCTTCATCAGCCTACTCCAGATTCTCGGCATTATGGGCGATGAATGACGGACTGCTCCCCAACCTGTGATCAACCCCGGCCCCGGTGCCGGGGTTTTTCGTTCCTAAATCGGAGGTAAGCCGATGGATCTGTTCCTCAAGATCATCGCGGCCGCGGCCATGGGCATGATGGTCTTCTACGCCTGGCGGGCCTACCAGCACTGGCAGGAACAGGGCCCCAAGGCCCGGAAGGGAGACTGGCAGGCAGTGCTGCTGCCCCTGACCCTGGTGGTGGGGCTCGTCGTCCTGCTGATTGCAATGGTGCGGTAGGGTAGGCTCGAGCCCGTAGGATGGACGTAGGATGCGGTGAGCGCGGTTGGTTTTTCAGAATAGCACCATGAGGAGACGCGAACCGCATCTAATGATGCGGGCAGCGAACCGCACCTTTGGATAGCAGCCCGCGTAGAGCGGGAGAGTGCAGCGCATCCCGCCTTCAGCCGCTCACCGTATCATCGATGCGGTTTGCGCTGCCCGGCAGTGCTATCCTGAAAAACTTCCCGCGCCCACCGCATCCTACGCCCTTTGTCCGACCGACCCGACGACTCGCTTCCAGCCACATCCGGTCCCCCGAACAGCGCCAAATCATTCAGGATTGCTGTTGCCTTCCGGCATGGAGCTGGGCGGCTTGCAGGGTGTTCTCCAGCAGGCTCGCGATCGTCATGGGGCCGACGCCGCCGGGGACGGGGGTGATCCAGGCCGCGCGCTTGCTCACGCTTGCGAAATCCAGGTCCCCCACCAGCTTGCCTTCATTGGTGCGGTTGATGCCCACGTCGATGACCACTGCGCCTTCCTTGACCCAGTCTCCCGGAACAAACTGCGGCTGACCCACGGCGGTTACCAGGAGGTCGGCGCTGCGGGTCTTCGCGGCCAGGTCCTTGGTGTAACAGTGGCAGATCGTAGTGGTGCAGTGGGCGGCCAGCAGCTCTAGGGCCATTGGTCGGCCCACGATATTGGACTCGCCGATGATCACGGCGTCCAGCCCTTCGAGCTTGCACCCGGTGTGCTCCAGCATGGTCATGATGCCTTTAGGGGTGCAGGGACGCAGTACCGGCATGCGCAGCGCCAGTCTGCCGATGTTGTAGGGATGGAAGCCGTCGACGTCCTTGGTAGGCAGGATACGCTCGATCACTGCCTCTTCGTCGATCTGGTGCGGTAGGGGGAGTTGGATCAGGATGCCGTCGATCCGCGCGTCGGCATTGAGCGCGTCGATCAATTCCAGGAGTTGTCCCTGGGCGCTGGTGTGGGGCAGCTCGTGCAGCTCCGAGTGGAAGCCTACTTCCACGCAGGCGTTACGTTTGTTGCGGACGTAGACAACGGATGCGGGATCCTCGCCCAAGAGCACCACGGCCAGGCCGGGCCGGCGGCCGCCATCGGCAAGCAAGGCATCGACTTTTGCCTTGAGTCCGGCACGGATGTCCGCGGAGATGGTCTTGCCGTCGAGGATTTGTGCGCTCATGGGGCCTTACGTATCTTTATCGATACCGGAGGTTCGCATCATAGCCTCGACGCGGGCCTTTGCAAGGCAGGTTAGGCGTTCCGGGCAGATAGAGCCGGTTTGACGGAATCGAAATGGCTGGGTATCATTTTTTAATTTTCGTGGCAGGACCGTGTTCCGAGGGCAGCGGGGTATGGCGCAGTCTGGTAGCGCACCTGCTTTGGGAGCAGGATGTCGGGGGTTCGAATCCCTCTACCCCGACCACTAAGACGATTGATGGGAAACGGCATACCGGTATTCCCATAAGGTGGTTCGGGCCCCGGTAGCTCAGGCGGATAGAGCAAGAGCCTTCTAAGCTCTGGGTCGGGGGTTCGAGTCCCTCCCGGGGTGCCAAGTGAGTAGGGTAGGGCAGGGACGATGCTCCGAATTTTCGGCGTAGCTCAGCTGCATGAAGGCATCTTGTCCAGGGTGGATAAGCGCAACCGAGCGAATACCCGGACGAGAAGTCCAGGCGGGGTTGAGCCTTAGCGGGGAATTGTGCCGGGAAGGGTAGCGACGGATTTCCGATGGTGGACGTAGCTCAGTTGGTAGAGCACAGGATTGTGGCTCCTGTGGTCGTGGGTTCGATCCCCATCGTCCACCCCAATGCGTCCCCATGGGAAGGAGCCGTGAAAGATCCTATCCCGGAGATTTGCTCGTAAGGTCTGGTTTCCGAGTAGCTTTGTGTTAGGGACCTGAGCGCTGCATTCCCGCCCAAGGGCCGTTAGCTCAGCTGGTAGAGCAGTGGACTCTTAATCCATTGGTCGTAGGTTCGAATCCTACACGGCCCACCAATATTTTCGATGAGCTATCATCGTTGAGACGATACCGGCATGTCCCAGATCAAGCGTGTCGTCAGTACTCACCCATGCATACAGGCCCCTCTCAAGAGGGGCTTTTTTGTCGGTGCTCCACCTCTGTCCGGTAAAGAAACTCGCCGCATCCTCTGCGTAGGCGTCACGCCCTGTCTGCAACGGACGATACGATTCTCGAGTCTCCAACTCGGCCAGGTGAACCGGGCCCATTCCGTCGCCGTTTCATCTGGAGGCAAATCCATCAATGTTGCGCGTACCTTGAAGGCGCTAAAGGAATCTCCCTTGGTAGCGGGGTTTGCCGGTGGTGAAACAGGCAACACAATGGTTTCGTTTTTGGGGGAGATGGGGATCGAAACCGACATCGTTTGGACAGACCAACCGACCCGTATCTGCACGACGCTCATCGACAGAACGACTGCCTGCGTTACGGAACTGGTGGAGGAGGCGCCGCTTCCCACACCGGACGAATGGTCGGCGCTTGATGAGAAGCTTTCATTACTTCTGGCGGAGAGCGACATAATGGTGGTAGCAGGTGCACCTCCACCCGGTTCACCTGAGGACATCTACGCTAGGTTCGCCCGCAGGGCGCAAGCATCGGGAGTGGCGGTGCTGATCGATGCCCGCGGCGAAGCGCTGATGCAAGCGCTTGCTTACTTGCCGGTGCTGGCGAAGCTGAACGATCAGGAGCTTGTCGCTACCTGCGGGAGGCCAATTGATACTGAGGGAGCACTCCGTAAAGCGGCGCAGATGCTGATAAGCGGGGGCGCCCAATGGGTCCTCATCACCCAAGGAAAGAAAGACGCTTGGCTGCTGAACGAAACCCTTGCTTGGCGCTTCACGCCACCAGCGGTCCACGTCTTGAACGCAGTTGGAAGCGGCGATGCAACGACAGCAGGCATTGCTGCCGGACTAGTCCGCGGTCAATCCATGCCGGATGCCGTGCAACTTGGGATTGCGTGCGGTTCCGCGAACGCTACGACGCTCACCCCCGGCGACGTGGACGCCGATCTGGTAAAGAAGCTTGTCCCTGAAGTGGGTGTTGCGGGCAGTAAGCTAGAGCCTGTTGACATTTAAAGCCGAACGGCTGATTTCAGGCGTTGGGGACATCGAGCCAGGTACAGCGGGAGGGTGTCGCAAAAGCCCGTCCATGGGCCGTTGCGGGGCGGAAACGGAATAATGTGATCTCCCGTTTCCTTTTTTCTTCTGCATCACACAAAGACACCAAGCCACAAAGGGGTATAAGGATTGAGAGAAGAACGACAGCAATGGCGGAGAATGCTTCGTGTCTTTGTGGCTTGGTGTGAGAAAAATGAAAAAAGATCAATCGGCGGGATGCGCTGTGCTTTTCCGCCCGACTTGAGTCGCACCCATTACGACACCCTCGGCGGGAGAGGGGCTTTTGCGACACCCTTCAAGGAGAGGGGCTTTGCAGAAGGAACCTCAGTCGCGTCTTGAAGCGCCGATTGTCACCGATGAGAAGCAGAAATAATCTGCGGAATCTGCGGAATCTGTGGATTAAAATAGTCCCTTCCTTCATCGTCAGGTTAGGCGACTCACGCTTGAATCCAGGGGAACACAATGAGCACAAAGACGAATCCCGGTAACTTTTTCGAGGATTTTCGCATTGGGATGAAGATCATCCACGCCACGCCGCGCACCATCACGGAGGGAGATGTGGCCCTCTACACGGCGCTTTACGGCTCCCGATTCGCGGTCCAGTCCTCCAACGCTTTCGCCGCGGCCATCGGGCTGCCGCGCGCACCCCTGGACGACCTGCTGCTCTTCCATCTGGTGTTCGGGAAAACGGTGCCGGACATCTCGCTCAACGCCATCGCCAACCTCGGCTATGCCTCCGGACGCTTCCATGCCCTGGCCTATCCGGGGGACACCATCCGAACCGTCTCCGAGGTGATCGGCCTCAAGGAGAACTCGAACGGCAAGACCGGCACCGTCTATGTGCGCTCCGTGGGCACCAAGCAAGGGGGCGAGACGGTACTCGAATATGTCCGTTGGGTGATGGTACGGAAACAGGACCCCGGTGCTCCGCCCCCCGAGCCGGTGGTGCCCGAGCTGCCGCAGGCGGTCCCCGTCGCCGACCTGATCGTACCGGACGCACTGGACCTTTCCGGTTACGACACGGATCTGGCCGGGAACGCCTATTTCTGGGACGACTATGAAGAAGGCGAGAAGATCGACCATGTGGACGCCATGACGGTGGAGGAGAGCGACCACATGATTGCCACTCGGCTCTACCAGAATACCGCCAAGGTGCACTTCAACCAGCATACCGAAAAGGATGGTCGCTTCGGCAAGCGGATCGTCTACGGTGGTCACGTCATCAGCTTGGCACGCTCCTTTGCCTTCAACGGCCTGGCCAATGCCTTCAAGATCGCCGCCATCAACGGCGGGCGCCACGTAGCCCCCATCTTCGCCGGCGATACGGTCTACGCCTGGTCCCAGGTCTTGAGTAAGGGCGCGCTGCCGGGCCGAACCGATCTGGGCGCCCTGCGTTTGCGCCTGGTCGCCGTGAAGGACCAGGATTGCGCCGCCTTCCCCTACCGAAACCAGGAAGGGAAATACGACCCCGCGGTCGTGCTGGATTTCGACTACACCGTCCTGATACCGCGAAAACGCTAGCCCGCGTATCTCATAGGCCTGTCTATCTTTAGGAAATTGCCATCCTGGTGGAACGCAATTGTTCAACCCCTACTGTTTTGCTATCCATGGCACCTGGATTCCGGCACTGCCAGACGCTACAAACAAGGGATAGCCATGCTCAGGAAGTCCCGCTGCCGCCACGGGTCGAAGATTACGTCAGCCAGACCAATCTCGTTCGGGCAATCGAGGCCTCCGTTGATACGCTCGACCTCTAGGCGTTGGGCTTTACCCATTTTCAAAGACATTGGTCCATCTATCACCCGTTCAGTCCATGAAAACGGGCACAAAAAACAGCCGGAATCTAAAGACGAACCCATAGTACATCATTTCAGCATATTCTGTATTTTTAAAAGTCAGTAGGATGGAGAAACCAGCGTGCCTACTAGGGGCTGTTGACATTTAGATCCAAGTGACTGATTTCAGACGCAGGAAGATTCGAGCCCTCAGCTCTGAAAGATTGCGGTTATGATCGGGGCGCCCCTTTTTCAGCCGCAAATGAACGCAAATGGGTGGCAAAAGATTACATTCTCTTTTCTGTCCACAGATTACGCAGATTCTCACAGATTGCTTCGTTATCCATTTGCGTTGATTTGCGGATAACTCCTCCGTGAAGATAGCACATGCGACCTGTCGTCCGTTTCACCCTGGGCCAGCGGGTCCTGTTCAACCTGCTCTTCGTCCTGCTGACGGTAGCCGGGGCCTTTGCGGTCGGCCGCATCTCGGTCGAACGCTACCCGGAGATCAACTTCGGAAAGGTCGTCATCAACACCTTTTACCCCGGCGCCTCACCCCAGGACGTCGAGTCCTTGATCACCATCAAGATCGAAGAGGCCCTGGAGGGACTGGAGCATGTGGAGTTCATCCGCTCCAGCTCGGTGCGGGAGCGCTCCGCGATCTTGGTCAAGTTCCGCGACGATACCGACTACGCCGCCCTCTACGACGAGCTGCGCTTCCGGGTGCTCGGGATGCTGGAAGAGCTACCGGCGGGCATCGATCCACCCCGCTTCGATCTCATCGAGACCTCTACCTGGCTGCCGGTGGTAGCCGTCAATCTGGTCGGCGAGCGCTCCAACCGGGCCCTGACCTTGATGGCCGAGGAGCTCCGGGTTCCCCTGTCGCGCATTCCCGGCGTCATCGAGGCGGCACTCGAAGGTGAGCACCAACGCGAGTTCCATGTCTATCTGGATCCGCACCGGCTCAGCGCCCGGGGCGTGAGCTTCGAGGAGGTCGCCCAGGCGCTCGCGGATGCCAACCTGACTATCCCCGCCGGCGACTATCAGGACGGCTCCGGAGCATTCGTGGTCCGGGTGGACGAGCGCTTCCGCTCCCGCGAGCAGGTGGTCGCCACCCTGATCCGACGCGACCTGGACGGGTCCTTCGTGACCCTGGAGGACCTGATTTCAGAAGCCCGCGTCGGCTATCGGGACCCCCATATCATCACCTCCGTCAATGGTCGGGACTGTGTCACCATCAAGGTCCTCAAGGCCCCCGCGGGCAACGCCCTGACCATCCACCAGGAGGTCCGGCGCATCGTCGCGGAGTACACCCCCAGCCTGGCGCACCAGGGGGTAGAGATCATCCTGACCCAGGACTCGACCATCTACATCGAGGCCTCCATGAGCACCCTGGGTTGGAACCTGGCCCTAGGGATCGTCCTGGTGAGTCTGATCCTCTGGTACTTCATGGGCCTGCGCAACGCCGGTCTGGTCACCGTGGGCATCCCCTTCGCCTTTCTGGTGACCATGATCCTCATGGAGCTCACCGGCAACTCCCTGAATGAGATCACCCTGTTCTCCTTCGTGCTGATATCGGGGATCGTCGTCGACGATGCCGTCGTGGTGGTCGAGAACATCTACCGCCACGTCCAGCAGGGCGAACCCCTGGAACAGGCCATCATCGACGGGACCGCGGAGGTGATGCTGCCGGTGATCTCGGCTACCGCCACCACGGTAGCGGCCTTTCTCCCAATGCTGATCATGACCGGCTCCACCGGGGAGTTCTTCTCCCTCATCCCCAAGGCCGTGAGCTTCGCTATCGTCGCCTCCCTGTTCGAGTGCCTGTTTATCCTGCCCCTGCATTATCTGGACTTGGGTCCCCGCCCCAGACACGGCGGCACACCGCTCTCCGAGCGGGACAATATCCTGCTGCGGATTCTGCGCCGCGGCACCGACGGCCTGATCCGGCTCACCCTGCGCTGGCGCTATCTGAGCCTATCCCTGGCCTGCGTCGCCTTCCTGGTCTCCATCGCCATCCTCGGGGTCTCGATCGCCGGCCTGGCGCCCCTGATTCGGATCAAATTCTTCCCGGACGACTATAGCCTCTACTACGCCTTCATCGAGGGTCCGGCCAACACCACCATCGAGCGCACGGACGCGAAGCTGCGGGAGATCGCCCGCTACATCATGGCCGACGGTCCGGGCTATGCCCGCTCGGCGGCCGGCTTCGCCGGCTTTGTCTTCAACGAGGACTATGAGCAGGAGTTCGGTCACAACCTGGGTACGGTCACGGTGCCCCTGCCTGATCGGAAGGTGCGCGCCTTCCAGGATCCCATCGCCCACCTGGATACCATGCGCAAGCGCCTGAACGAACGCTTCGCCGGGGAAGGATTCGAGATTCACATGCGGGCCGAGAAGGATGGGCCGCCCACCGGCAAGGATGTGAATATCCAGATCGTCGGCCCCAACGAGCGCGCGGTACTGGGGCTGGCCGATGAGTTGGTGCGGGCCCTCCGGGAGAACCCGGAGCTGGGTCCTCACCTCACCGAGCTTACGGACAATCGGGGCCGACCGGCCCGGGTATTCCGGCTCGACGTCAACGCATCCAAGACCCGGGAGCTGGGATTGACCCCAGGGGACGCCGCGCGGCTGGCCGCCGCCGTGCTGGACGGCCGCTACATCGGCGACTACCGCCTGAGCGACGAAGAGGTGGACTTCAAGCTGCGGATCGATCCGGCCTATATCGACGCCCCCGAGGCGGTACTCTCGATCCCGGTCCGGGAGCACCCCTCGGGGCCCGTACACCTGGGGGATCTCGTACACCCGGTGGTCGAGATCCAGTCCGGCGAGCTCAAGCGCTACCGCGGCCAACGCAGCCTAGCCATCACCGCCAACATCAGACCCGGGGCCCCCATCTCCTCACCCCTGGTAGCGGCCTGGGTCAAGCAACACTATGCAGAGGTCCGAGACCGGTTTGCCGGCGCCACCCTGGTCTTCGGCGGTGAGTTCGAGGAGACCCAGCGTTCCTTCGACAGCCTGACCCAGGCCTTCGGGCTGGCGGTGCTGCTGATCTACCTAATCCTGGCTACCCAGTTCAAATCCTATCTACAGCCGCTGATCATCCTCTCGGCGATCATGTTCGCCATCACCGGCGTGGTCTTCGGCACCCTGGTTACCCAGACCTTGTTTACGGTCAACAGCTTCATCGCCGTCGTGGGCGTCACCGGCGTGGTGGTCAATGATTCCCTGGTCCTGCTCGACTTCATCAACCGCCGCTACCGGGCAGGCAAGACGCGCAGGGAGGCGGTGACCGAGGGCGTCCACGTGCGCTTGCGCCCCATCGTCCTGACCACCCTCACTACGACCCTGGGTCTGCTCCCCATGGCCTTAGGCATCCCCAGCTATTCCCTCATCTGGGGCACCATGGCCTCGGCCTTCGTCACCGGCCTGGCTACCGCCACCTTCCTTACCCTCTTCATCGTCCCCGTCGCCTGGGATCTGCTCATGGAAACCAAGGAGCGGAGGGCCGCCAGGCGGGAGCAAAAGACTGCTGCTGGTGCTTGAGGGGACTTTGAGTTTTTCAAGGCGCCCTTTTTACTCCCCAGTAGTTAACCGTGGTTTCTTTCTCGGTCTGAACCTTAAGAACAACCGCTGCATAAGAACATGGGATTTGATACGGAGCCGACCGGCTACGAGAAGACCATCCTGTCGGATCTGCAGGGCGCTTGGCAGTGCCTGCGCGGGGAAGTGGCCGAGAATCCGGGGTTCAATGGCTGGGAACGGGCGATTTTTCACATCGATGAGGCCATGAGCTGGGAATCCGTGCGCAACCTCCGCCGGATGCAGCGAAGCCTGATACTCGTTCGCAATATCCTTCAGCAGACCGACGTACCGGATGATGTGACCGAGTGCCTGGAGGCAGTGAGCGAGCTTATGGACGAAACGCTTGAAGCGCTCTCAAGCGGTGAAATTTGACCTATCGGTAGTCTTATTCTATCACGCTCGTTCCCACGCTCCGGAGACTGTGAAAGAATTCGCCTGAGCATCCGCACCCTGCGTTTCTGCGCATCGGAGAAGCGCAGAAATCGTGTCCAGGCGCTCGATCGGCGGCGTCTGGCCGCTGACTACCGGACCCTGGACTTACGCTGGGCAGGCACATCAATAATAAATAAAAACAGGCAGTTATGTATCATGCGGCCAGTTGCGCCAGGGCTTGGCTGCTCCTGACCTGGGTTCGCCGGGCGCAGTTATCCCGGAACGGCCCCACGCCGAGCCGGTTGACCACCCGGATCAGGTTGTAGCCAAGTACCATCAGGCTCATTTCAGCGCGGACCTTGTGGAAGCCACGCACCAGGAGGTGGTCCCAGCCGAACCAGCGCTTGAGCGTACCGAAGGGATGTTCGACCAAACCGGCGCGCTGACGCCTCCGCGGTGCGCCCTGATCGGCCATGGGTTGCCGCTGGGCCTCGACCAACGCCGCGTGCTCGCTGCGGTAAATGCGGCGCACGCCGCCGGCGTCGGGCTGGCACACCGCCGTGAGCGGGCAGTTCCGACACGGGCTAGCGGGGCGGCTGTAGCAGGTGCGCCGGACGCCGTTCTTGTGGTGTGGTTGACCACGCCGAGGCAGCAACTCGCCGGCGGGGCAGATGTCGACATCAAGGGTACGGTTGTACGAGAACCGCTCGCCGCTGAGGCGGCCGTGGCCGGTAACCGCCTGGTGCTGATCCGGGATGGGGACCTAGACCGTGGCCCCAGCCGCTTCGCAGGCAGTCAATTCGGCCTCACTGGAGTAGCCGGCATCGGCGACCGCGGTAAAGGTTCCACCCCGAGCACCGCCATGGTCTCCCGGCATTGACGGCTGAGAGGCTGTCTAAAAATTAAGATACTGATTTTAAGCCATAAAATCTGAAAATTTCGCGCTCGTTCCCACGCTCCAGCGTGGGAACGCCGTCTTGTCCGCTCCAGCGGACGCAGCTTCTCCGTGCTGATCGGCGTTGGCGGTTAGCCTACCAGGCGCTTAATCGACGCTGGAGTGTCAGATCCCTCCTCCGTCGGGACCAGGTCTGCTCCCACGCTGGAGCCTGGGGAGCCAGCCGAAAATCAATGCCCGTAGAAAATCAATAGGTTAGTTTTTAG
>NZ_FLUY01000412.1 GCF_900092655.1 Candidatus Thiosymbion oneisti | reverse complement strand
TGGTCATTGGGTGGGTAAGCCGTCTGAAAGACGGCGGTCCCAGCGTCCCCGGAACCGCCGACACTTTGTCGGCCCCTAGGACCGCCGACATCCTGTCGGCCTCTGGGATCGCCGACATTTTCTCGTTCCTATGCGCTGCGTGGGAACCAGAGACCGGGAGAGGGGCTTTTACGACATCCTCTCGGAGGGAGAGTTGGTGGGCCGTCAGGGATTTGAACCCCGGACCAAGGGATTATGAGTCCCCTGCTCTAACCGCTGAGCTAACGGCCCGTAGCGCTCACTCCGTATCGAGGAAGCTTTTGAGCTTTTCGGAGCGGGTCGGATGGCGTAGCTTGCGCAGGGCCTTGGCCTCGATCTGACGAATACGCTCGCGCGTGACATCGAATTGCTTACCGACCTCTTCCAGGGTGTGGTCGGTATTCATATCGATGCCGAAGCGCATGCGCAGGACCTTGGCCTCCCGAGAGGTGAGGCTGGCCAACATGTTTTGAGTCGCCTCGCGCAGGCCTTCGGCAGTGGCAGATTCCACCGGGGCGATCACCCCGGCGTCTTCGATAAAATCACCCAGATGGGAGTCCTCATCGTCGCCGATGGGAGTCTCCATGGAAATGGGCTCCTTGGCGATCTTCATGACCTTGCGCACCTTGTCTTCGGGCATCTCCATCCGCGCGGCGAGCTCCTCAGGCGTGGCCTCACGACCCATCTCCTGGACCATCTGACGGGAAATGCGATTGAGCTTGTTGATGGTCTCGATCATGTGTACCGGGATGCGGATCGTCCGCGCCTGGTCAGCGATGGAGCGGGTGATGGCCTGACGGATCCACCAGGTGGCGTAGGTGGAAAACTTGTAGCCGCGGCGGTACTCGAACTTATCCACGGCCTTCATGAGGCCGATATTGCCCTCCTGGATCAGATCCAAAAACTGCAGACCGCGGTTGGTGTACTTTTTGGCGATGGAAATGACCAAGCGCAGGTTGGCCTCGACCATTTCCTTCTTCGCGCGTCGGGCCTTGGCCTCTCCGATGGACATCCTGCGGTTGACGTCCTTGATCTCGCCGATGGTGAGCATGTTCTCCTTTTCCACGTCCTGCAACCTACGCTGGGCGCGGCGGATATCCTGGGCGTTCGCCGCAAGTTGCTCGACATAGGACCCACCGCCGGCAAGCTGCTGGTCGATCCACTCCAAATTGGTCTCGTGGTCCGGAAAGGTATCGATGAATACTTTGCGCGGCATCCCGGCTACTTCGACCGCCAGACCCATGATCACACGCTCTTGGGTGCGGATCCGCTCAATGGCGTAACGCAAGATCTCCACCAACACCTGGAAGACGTTGGCCACCAGCTTGAAGTGCAGGAACGCCTTGGAGACCTCCTGCATGGCGGCACGGGTACGTTCGTCATCCCGCCCAAACCGCACCAGGCAATCACGCATCACTGCATAATGGCCGCGCAGCAGCTGTACCCGGCGGGCGACTTCTTCCAGATCCGGGCCCGTATCCACTGCGGCCGCTTCGTCGTCACTGTCCGTGGCCGACTCGGTTTTGCCGTTCTTGGCCGCGGCCGGCGACGCCGGTGTCTGATCGTCGGCGTCGGCGAATCCCGAGATAACATCGGAGAGGCGAATCTCTCCGTCCTCCACCCGGGTAAAGCTGTCCAGCAGCTTTTCGACCGTGCGGGGATAGGTGGAAAGGGCAGAAAGGACCTGATTGAGACCGTCCTCGATTCGCTTGGCGATCCGCAGTTCGCCCTCACGGGTCAGCAGCTCTACGGTACCCATCTCCCGCATATACATGCGCACCGGGTCGGTGGTTCGCCCAAACTCGTTGTCTACCGATGCCAGCGCCGCCGCGGCGGCCTCGGCGGCCTCGTCATCGGAGACGGTGGAATCGCTCAAGGTCCGATCGATTTCCGCAGGCGTGGTCTCGTGCACCACGATCCCCATGTCGTTGATCATATGCACGATATCTTCGATTTGCTCCGGCTCGACAATGCCGGGCGGCAGATGGTCGTTGACTTCGGTATAGGTCAGGAATCCTTGCTCCTTACCCTTGGCGATCAGTTGCTTGAGCTGGGATTGTTGCTGTTCTTGATCCATTAAGGGACCTGTAAGGGACCTGCGGGTTCTGGGGGCCAACTATGGACACTTAACTTTCTATTTTAACACAAATCGATGAGGATTTTTTCTTGTCGCCAAAGTAAAAAATCCCGTATGGATTTCAGACTGCCGACAAGGGTCCGGATAACTTTAGCATCTGCAAAGGCAAGCAGGACCTGTCTGCCGCCAAGCAGGCAGACAGATAGGTCCGCCAGGACGGTTTCTCGGCAGGTTGATACGCACTTGCCCTGTTCGACCCCCTTGGAAGGAAGTGAAACCGGCGCTAAAGTGGCAACCGGCAGTCAACGCATGTGGTTGGGGACGCGACCTCGAAAAGCAATCAGGTGCCGCCGACACCTCACGAGCTACAGCCGAGAAAAACACAGATGGCAACGCCGAATATGCCCCATGCTTTGGCGGTGGGGGAGATGATCGAGGAGTTTCGGATCATCCGGATCCTGGGTGCGGGAGGCTTCGGTATCGTCTACGAGTGCCGAAACACGCATTTCCCGGAAACGGCCGTGATCAAGGAATTCCTGCCCCCTGAGTTCGCCTACCGGGGGGCGGACGGTCACGTGATGCCCCTCTCCGATCAGACCGAGGAGACCTTCAACTGGGCGCGCGACCGCTTCCTGCAAGAGGCCAAGACCCTGTGGGAGCTGGCGCGCCCGGAGCGCCATCCGAACATCGTACGCGTAACCCGTTATCGCGAGGCGAACGGAACCGCCTATATGTTCATGGATTTCGAGCAAGGCCGCCCTCTCTCGGAGATTCTCGAGCAACGGGGCCAACTGCCTCCCTCAGAGCTCGAGGCCCTCCTTTATCCTCTCCTCGACGGTCTGGAGCGCGTCCATGCAGCTGCTATCCTGCACCGGGACATCAAGCCGGCGAATATCCTGATCCGTGCCGACGGCACGCCGGTATTGATCGATTTCGGGGCCGCGCGCCGCGTGGTCCCCGGGCAGGAGCACTCGATCGTATCGTCCTACACCCCTGTCTATGCCGCCCTGGAGCAATACCATAATGTCGGCGATCAGGGCCCATGGACGGATATCTACAGCTTCGGTGCCGTGCTTTACCAAGCGGTGACGGGTCATAAACCCTTGAGTGCCATGGAGCGACTGCGCGGTGGCAACCAACGGGCAGCTACCGAGGAATGCAAGGACATCTATCCGCAACCGATCCTGGCCGCAATCGACCTGGCCCTGGCGGTCAAACCGGAGGAGCGGCCGCGGTCCGTATCCGAGTGGCGGCAATCCGTAGCAACGGCCTCCGACGCGTCCCAAGCGGATGAGGCGACTGTCGTCAGACCCGCTTCCGGCCCCGATGACCCTACTTGTGTCTCGCCACCGAAGACTGCACCTACCCCCGCGGTCCCCCAGGCTACAAGCGAGCCGGCGCCGCAGGAGCCGAGGAGGCGCAGTGCACGCCTCTGGCTCGCAGCCGGCACGGCGGTAGTCGTCCTCATGGTTTCCGGTCTTGGTCTGTACTTTAATGCGGGTGAACCCGACTCCGGCTCAGGTACACCGGATGTAGCGACGACCCTGCCGCCCCTGGAGACTGCCGCCAAGGTCGCCGATGATACACAACCTAAAGACAAGCCGACGCAGCCACCGGAGCCCGAGCCCCTACCCATATCTGGAACGCGTTTTTCGGATCCCATGAGTAACGGCGGCTTCGGCCCCATCATGGTCTGGCTGCCTGCAGGAGAGTTCCAGATGGGCTCTCTGCCGCAAGAGAAGGGCCGCCATTCCGACGAGCGACGCCACCTCGCGCGGGTCGCGGAGCCGTTCGCCATGGGCGAAACCGAGCTCACTTTGGGACATTATCGGCGGTTCATCGAGGAGACGGGTTACCGATCCGAGGCCGGCAGCGAATTTCCCTGCCAGAAACCGGACGAGAATTGGCAACGCTTGGTGGAAGATCGGAAGCTTACCTGGGAGCATCCGGGGTATGAGGTCACGGATCGACATCCCGTTGCCTGCGTCAGCTGGAACGACGCCAGTGCCTATGCAAACTGGTTATCCAAACAGACCGGTCGCCGCTATCGCCTGCCGACCGAGCTGGAGTGGGAGTACGCGGCGCGTGCCGGCACCACGTCAAGCCGTTTCTGGGGCGATAATCCCCAAGCAGGCTGCAGATACGCCAATACCGCCGACTGCGAAGACACGCACACCTATGCAGCCCCGGCCGGGGCCTTTCCGCCCAATCCATTTGGTCTGCGCGAGATGCTGGGCAATCTGGCCGAATGGACCTGCTCCGCATACGCAACCGGCTACGACGGTAGCCAGGCAACCTGCAGCGGACGCTTCGGCGGGGCGCCGCAGGTCCTGCGCGGCGGCTCTTGGCTCGACGCACCGGTGCTGGCACGATCCGCGGCACGGGACGGGGCCCCCCGAAGCTTTCGTTTCAACACCGTCGGCTTCCGATTGGTGCGCACGTTCGGTCTCGAATCGGGAAGTGACAACGTAGGGGAACCCAGATCGCGGGAGGCCGCTAGCCGAAAGGTGAGGAGATAGTCATGAAACAGGCACAAGGATTAATTTGGCTCGTCCGAGTCTGGGTAGCAGTGGCGGTTGTGATGTTGCTCGCCGCCTGTACCTTGATAGAGAAAATTGCCGAAACGAGTGGTCCTGAGCTGCAGTTCTCCTTAGGCAGGAATTACGAGGAAGGAACCCCCCAGGTACGGGACTACGAGCGCGCAGCCTATTGGTATCGCAAGGCCGCGGAGTAGGGGCATCAAAAGGCCCAGCTACGGCTCGGTGACTTCTATAAGATGAGTCTCGGCGTGAAGCGAGATCTGCTTCAGGCACGCGACTGGTATACCAAGGCCGCGAAATGTTCCAAGGACCGGGAAATCCAGCTTTGCCTCAAAGCCGAACGCAAACTCACCAATGTCGAGCAGATTTACCGGTCGGGGAAAGCAAAAAAGCGGGGAAAGACAAGAAAATCAGGGAAAACAGGGAAGCGGGGAAAGACAAGAAAGCCGAGGAAAACAGGAAAGCGGGGAAAGACAAGAAAGCCGGGGAAAACAGGAAAACGGGGAAAGACAAGAAAGCCGAGGAAAACAGGAAAGCGAGGGAAGATAAGAAAGCTGAGGAAAACAGGAAAGGGGGGGAAGACAAGAAAGCCGGGGGAGACAGGAAACACAGCGCCGTCCCGTGGCCGAACGAAACGCATAATCGATCAGCAATCCTCTCGGTAACCTTTCATACTAACCACTATCAAACCGGAATAGGGGTGGACCAGGTATTCTCTCCAGGGCGAGCGCGTATAAATTTTCATAATAACAAATAGATAGGTGAAAGTAGGGGGAAACAACTTTTGGAGTTTTCCCCCTGACAAACCGCTTTCAAGACCTTTTTTCGCGCCTTGAAGATCCGCGGGTTGAGCGCCATCAACTTCACGGCTTGATGGATATTCGACTGCTGGTGATCTGTGCCGTCGTCAGTGGTGCTGACGGCTGGGAAGCCATTGAGGAATTCGGCAAAGCGAAGCTGCAATGGCGGCGCCAGTTCGTGCCTTTTAGGAACGGCGTTCCCTCCCACGATTGTATTGCCAGCGTGATCTCGTGGCTGTCGGTGAAGGGCTTTCAAGCCTGCTCTGCGAGTTGGACCGAAGCCCTTACGGAGGCGACGGGCGGTCAGGTCATTGCAGTGGATGGCAAAACCGTCAGCGGCTCGCGTGATCGCGCGCGTGGGCGCGCGGTCCTGCACATGGTCAGTGCTTGGGGGGACACCAATCGCGTGGTACTCGGTCAGGAGGCAACGGCGGAGAAATCCAACGAACTCACGGCGATTCCTAAGTTGCTGGCGCTGCTGGAGCTGACTGGCTGCATCGTCACCCTCGATGCCATGGGTTGTCAGCGTGAGCTTGCCGCCCAGCTCGTCAACCAAGGTGCGGAGTACGTGCTGGGACTCAAAGGCAACCAGCGTGCCTTGCACGAGGCGGTCAAGGATTTTTTCGCGGTGGCTCAGGCCGATGAGTTTGCCAGTATCGACCATGACTTCTATGAAGAGGTAGATAAGGACCATGGACGCCTGGAAATTCGTCGCTATTGGATCACTGAAGCGCTCCAAACACTCCCCAACACTGAGCAGTGGATGGGACTTACGCAGCATCGGCCTGGTCGAGCGCCGCTGCTTGATCGGCGACACTGAAACTGTGGAGCAACGTTTTTTTATCAACGCCATCCCGGCCAATGCCGCCCGTTTCGCACACGCCGTGCGGGGACACTGGGGGGTGGAAAATCGGCTTCATTGACAGCTGGACGTGGTATTCCATGAGGATGCCAGCCGCATTCGCAGCGGTAACGCGCCAGCCATCATGACCGCGATCCGACACCTGGGCCTGAATTTGTTTGAGCGTGAGCCTTCCTCCTTGCGTTTGGCACAGAAGCGACGCTGAGCCGCTTGGGATGACGACTACCGCGCTAAGGTCCTGTGTGGTTAAAAATTTATACGCGCTCGCCCTGTGGTTGCGTTGCATTACTATCCTCAGCTGGCCTGGGTTCTGGTACCTTTTACCCTTTTGGTCGCAAGCTCCCGCGTGATCCTCGGCCTTCACTATCCAAGCGACGTCCTAGCGGCCACGGGCATCGGGTTTGTGCTGGGCTATGCGGGAATTCTGCTCTTGCCTTAACCTGCGGCGGAGCTACAGGGTCGTCTCCCTATCCATGGGGCCGTCTGGGCCAAGTCCCGCCGGCGAGACGCCCAGGTTCCATTGTCTCTCCACCCGTGCGTCCTGTGCGGCCATCTGAATCCAACCGTTCGATCCCGGTCTCTAAGTCCGGTTTTCTTGAAATTATGGTGCCACCATGCGCATCCTGATGATCTCCGACGTCTATTTCCCGCGGATTAACGGCGTATCCACATCGATCCAGACATTCGCCACCGAGTTTTCGAAGCAGGGGCACCAGGTTACGCTGATCGCACCTGACTATGGTCCAATGGCACCAGGGAGGAGCTGGGCGTTGCGCAAAGGTACCTCTATCTCTGCGGCTCCTCCCCACGCCGAGCATACCGGCGATGAGTTGGAGTCTTTCGAAATCATCCGCATCGCATCGCGTTATCTTCCACTGGACACGGAGGATCGCCTCTTGCGCATGAGCCGAATCCGTTCGCTTACCCCGCGACTGGCGGCACAGGACTACGACCTACTCCATATCCAAACCCCTTTTATCGCCCATTACGCGGGGCTGAAACTGGTGCGCCGGCTGAAGGTCCCGGTAGTCGAAAGCTATCACACCTTCTTCGAGCAATATGTCGACAAGTACATTACCTGTTTACCTCCGTCCTGGCTGCGCCTGGCGGCGCGGCATATTTCCGCCGCCCAGTGCGGCAACCTGGATGCGCTCGTGGTCCCGTCGCGGGCCACGCGATCCATACTCGAGACCTACGGGGTAACGACACCGGCCACGGTCATTCCCACCGGTATCGAGCTTGAGCAATTCAGTCAGGGTGACGGAGCACGCTTTAGACACCGTTACGGAATTCCGGCGGACCGGCCCGTGCTGGTTCACATCGGGCGCTTGGCCTTCGAGAAGAATGTGGACTTTCTCTTGCGTATGCTGGTGCGGGTCAAGCGTGAGATTCCGGAGGTGCTGCTCGTCATCGCCGGCGAGGGGCCGGCACGCCGCAGATTGGAATCCATGGGCGTCGAGCTGGGCCTACGCGAACAGCTCCTGTTCGTGGGCTATCTGAGCCGCGACGGTGATCTGGAGGACTGTTACCGCGCCGGAGACGGATTCGTCTTTGCCTCCCGCACCGAGACCCAGGGCCTGGTGCTCTTGGAGGCCATGGCCCTGGGCGTACCCGTGGTCTCTACTGCCGTCATGGGTACCCAAGAGGTCCTCGACGGTGGTGAGGGATGCCTGATTGCCGCCGATGACGAGGCCGATTTTGCCTCCAAGACGGTGCGCCTTCTTTCCGATTCCAATCTACGCACAAGGCTCGGCGCGCAGGCCCGGGCCTACGCTCGGACCTGGTCCGCCCCGGTCCTCGCCGACCGCATGCTCGCGTTCTACCGGACGCTTGTGTCCAGGTAGGCCCTAATCGAAGACGACACGGTCGCCGTTGCCGAGCATCAGCGGGCTCGCGGAGCCGTAGCGGCCGGAACCACGCACAACGGGATAGCCGAGCGCAATCATCCTCTCCACCGCCGGCACGCCGGTGCAGTGATTGGCAGCGATCTTGCGGAAGCCGAATCGCCCCAGATCGGCGATCGTCCGCTCCTGCGCGGGAGACAGCGACGGGTCAAAGGGGGCAATATGGAGACCCCCGTAAAGACCGTACAAGGTCGACTCGGTCGCGATATGGGTAAGGGCGTAATCCGCCAGGGTGGTAACCGTCTGATGGCAACAACCGGTAACACAGACGGTCCCCTGGTCTTGAACCCGGAAATACAGTGACTGTTCGCCTCTGATGCCGAGCAGGATGGGAAGGTCGAAGACCACCGCCACACAGCCGGGGTACAGGACTGTGGGCCTATCCGGGGGAGTAACGAGAATAGGGCCGGTATGACGGACAGGCGGCACCCTGTCCGTGGAGGTAGGTGCCGAACGCTCACCGCGGATAAACGCCAGCGCCTCCTCGGTGAAGCCGGGTGGCACGCGCAGGGGAAGGTCCGGACGGTAATGCAGGACGGCTTGCAGCCCCCACAGGTGATCCAAGTGCTCATGGGACAGGAATAGAAACTCGATCTCGCCCCGCGCCAGCATGCCGTCAACGCCGGTTGCCTCGAAACGGCCTTGCATGTAGGCCTCGTTCCACCCGCAATCGAGGAGAAACTTGTGCCGTGCCCCCGTCAGCAGCTCGACCTCGATGAGGGCGGCGCTGCCTGCGGCATTGCTCGCCTGCCAAGGCTTGTCCCACTGACTGGCGTCAGATCCACCCCCACCCTTGATATCCGCCAGCAGCCGGTCCGTGTCATGCCAGCCGACTTCCGAGATACAGGTGATGGTTACCGAACGACATACACCCAGACGTTCCTTATCTCCTCTTGTCATGATCCACTACCGTGCTATTCACTACCGTTCTGGGGACAAAAAATTTATCATTCTGCATGACCGCCGCTACCCTTATCCGGATCTGTGCCCAGTATACTACTCTTTCCAAACGCTATCGCGGACGTAAACCAGCATGGAATTTTTCCGTTCCAATACCCCGTACCTCTGGCTGTTGTCTGTTCTCATTTCACTGGTGGCTGTCGCCGCAATGAGCTATAAGTGGTTGAATGTATACCGTTCATATGGAACGGATACAAATGTGATTCGTGATCAATTATCCATTACCGGGATAATTTGATTCCTAAGCTGGCATACTGGCCGGTAATCCTGTGGGCGATGGCGATAGCAACCTGGTTGATCGCGTACCAAGACCGACGCCGTCGATGCCACCGTCGTGGCCCAATTCGCTCTGCGCATGCCCTTTACCCCCTGGCAACGCCCCGATGCCTTGGCTCTGACCATCCGCGCTTGCGCGCGCCGCATCGCCGCCCTGAACCAGCTCCGAACTCAGACCAAGAACCAGCTCCATGCCGCTGAGCAAACCGCCGCGACACCAGACTTTCTCCTCGCCGACCTGCAACAGAGCAT
>NZ_FLUY01001646.1 GCF_900092655.1 Candidatus Thiosymbion oneisti | reverse complement strand
AAACACCGATTGTGATCCGTGTTTATCTGTGTCCATCCGTGGTTCTTCGGTGCGGTTCGTTTGAGAACACCCCCTAGTCGCCGGCTACTCGCCGCCGGAAGCCGGTGACCGGTAGCCGGCGACTGATGAACCACAGAGGCCTGCCTGCCACAGGTAGGGCTCGGTGGTTAGTCGATCCCGCACCTGCCTATTTGGGAGGAAAGACCAACCGGATGCCGGTGAAACCCTGCCGGTCGCCGGGTGCGGCCCGGTTGCGGAAGCTGGCCCGACGCAGGCAGCCTTGGGTATGCAGACTGGCCCCGCGGAGACTGAACCGAGCGCCGTCGAAGTCGGCCTGGGAGATCGAGCTGTCCGGGAAGGGGCGGAACTCGGGATAGGGGTGAAAGGGATTTGCGCACCACTCCCACACTTGCCCTATCCCCTCGATCAGGCCCGCGCGCGCCGCCACCTCCCACTGGTACTCGTGTTGCAGTACTGCCCCGTTCAGGTCCCCGTCCAGCCCGGCGACCCAGGCGGCGAATGCCTGCGCCTCGTGTCGGGACAGCCCGGCAACCGGCGCGTCGGGTTGCAGATCCACGGGCCCTTGGAGCCCAATGCCGTACCAGCACTGCGTTCGGTCTCGGCGCCAGTGTAACGGAGCGGCGGCACCCGAACCGTCTCGCCAACGCCGACCCTCTTCGCTCCAGAAGCGGTCTTCGCGATACCCCCCCGCCGCTATGAAGGCCAGAAACTCCGCATTGCTCACCGGCCGTTTGGCGATGCGAAAGCCTGAAAGCTCGACCGCCTGGGGTGGCAGCTCATTGTCATAGGCAGAGGGCTCGTCCCGAGATCCGATCCGGTAATGGCCCTGCTCGACGACGACGAGATCCGCTGCGGGGATCCTCGCCGTCAAGGCCCTTTCCACACGATAGCCGTCGTCCCGCTGCTGCATCCTGGCCGCGTGCAGTACCATAAGCATACGCTCGTAATCGCGGGCCCCTTCCTGGAGCAATAACCATTGCAGCCGGTCATTCCGAAGCAAGTCGCTCGCCGGCAACGCCCCCGGCGTGGCCAACCTTCGCAAATGCTCGTCCTGAATCTGGGCGGCCCAATTGAGCAAATGAGCCGGCGGAGGAAGACGGGCCGATTGCAGCGCCGGGTCCATGGCACCGGGGGTGAACAGGGGACGCACCCGATCGGTAAGATCGGTGTCGCCGGCCAGGACCTCTCGCAGCCAGTAGGACTCTCGATACACCGAACGCCCGAGATACCAGCCGAGCGAGCTAAGCGCTGGATCGAAACGCTGGTTGGCATGGGCTGCGGGGACCCCGCGCAAGAGGTCGCGCATCATCTGCTGTAGGCCGCTGAGCCGGGCTAGGAGTTGGGGGGATGTCATCGTTGCGGGAATCCGTGCTCGAAGATCTCCCACATATAGTACAGATGACATTGAGCGGGCAGGATCTCCACGGAAAATTTAGCTGCAAATAAACGCAAATAAGCTTTAATGGACCAGGAAGAATCGATGATGGCGAACCAATCTCGACTACCGATTTGCGTTGATTTTCGGGTATCTTGAATTTTTGGTAGTGGTAAATTTTTAAATGGTTAGCGTAGAGCAGTTCATTATGCCCCATTTCTTTATTTGATCCCCTCTCCCCAGCCCTCTCCCGGAGGGAGAGGGAATGCAGCGTGTGGCGTGCCCAACACACTGCTATTGGCGATGTTTCCATTTAAACCTTAGCCACTACCGGCGTTAGTTGTGGGATCTGACTGAGCCTTGAGGAGCGATGTCCCTTTGTTAGGCATGAACTTCCACGAATTCGCTGTAAGAATGTGGCTGAGGCAGAGGCATACCTTCTTCTCTGATACCTTCAAGGTGAAACTCTATTAACTTAATGGCATTGGCCTGAAACCAACCATCGAGGAAAAGGATTATTTTTGCTGGTGTTAGCCAATTCTTCTGCATCGGTTTGCCTCCACAATCCCACCCCAACCTCTATTCTGTAGGGCAGATAATGTACCTCTGTCCTTATCAAGCTCAACAGGTGCTTCTCGCGAATCTTGAGTCGGCAACTCACTCTTCACGGATGCTTCTTCAGACGGTGCTTGTTCTTCAGTCTTCATCACCGGCTACCTCTGTGCTTTGATAGTCTCAAGCCCAATATAGTGCCTTTTTCAAGGCCCCTCCCCTGCGGCGGAGGAAGCCGACTTCTGGGAAGCGTCCTTAGCCGGCTCCTCAATGACCTGCAGAAAGAGTTCTCCCCGCTTGATCATCCCGAGCTCGCTGCGGGCCCGCTCTTCCAGAGCGTCCAGACCCTCGTGGAGGTCGAGGACCTCCGCTTCGAGGACCTGGTTGCGGGCCCGCAGCTGTTGGAGCTCGACCTTCTGCGCGTTAATCTCATCCCGCAGGGCCTGGACCTCCGCCAGGCTGCCGTCGCCGGTCCACAGGCGATACTGCAACGCCAGCAGCAACAGCAGCAATAAACCTATGAACCAGCGCATGGTGTCAGGACGGGTAGGGCATCACAGCCAGCGGAAGGCACCCTTGCCCGCGTAGCGGGCCTCACTTCCCAATTGGTCTTCGATACGCATCAGCTGGTTGTACTTGGCGACGCGATCGGAGCGGGACAGGGAGCCGGTCTTGATCTGTCCGGCCTTGGATGCCACCGCCAGGTCCGCGATGGTGGTGTCTTCGGTCTCGCCGGAGCGATGGGAGACTACGGCGGTGTATTTTGCCTCGTGGGCCATGCGGATGGCCTCCAGGGTCTCGGTCAGGGTGCCGATCTGGTTCACCTTGATGAGGATGGAGTTGGCGGTTTTCTTGTCGATGCCTTCACGCAGGATCTTGGTGTTGGTCACGAACAGGTCGTCGCCCACGAGCTGGGCCTTGTCGCCGATGGCGTCCGTGAGCAGCTTCCAGCCGTCCCAATCCCCTTCGGCCATGCCGTCCTCGATGGAGAGGATGGGGTACTTTTTCACCCAATCGGACAGCAGCTCGCACATGCCCTTGGAGTCGAGCGTGCGGCCCTCGCCCGCCAGGGTATAGGTGCCGTCCTTGTAGAATTCGGAGCTCGCCACGTCCAGGCCCAGATACATGTCCTTGCCGGCCTTGAAGCCCGCCTTGTCGATGGCCTCCAGGACGACCTCGACGGCCGCTACGTTGGAGGGCATATCCGGTGCGAAGCCGCCCTCGTCACCGACGCCGGTGGCCAGCCCCTTGCCGTGGAGCACCGCTTTGAGGGCATGGAAGACCTCGGCGCCGTAACGCACCGCCTCGCGCAGGCTGGGGGCGCCCACGGGCATGATCATGAATTCCTGGAAGTCTACGCTGTTGTCGGCGTGTTCACCGCCGTTGAGGATATTCATCATGGGCACCGGCAGCAGGAAGTCGCCGTCGCCGAGGTATTTGTACAGCGGCACCGCCCGTTCCTGGGCTGCGGCATGGGCGGCGGCCATGGAAACGCCGAGGGTGGCGTTGGCGCCGAGCCGGCCTTTGTTGTCGGTGCCGTCGAGCTTGATCATCTTGTCGTCGATGTCTTTCTGGGCGCTGATCTCGGTGCCAACCAGGGTGTCGCGGATCTCGCCTTGGATGTTTTTGACGGCCGTCAGCACGCCCTTGCCGAGGTAGCGGGATTTGTCCCCGTCGCGCAGCTCCAGGGCCTCGCGGGACCCGGTGGAGGCGCCGGAGGGGACCGCCGCGCGACCGACGGCGCCGGTGGCGGTAATCACATCGGCCTCGACGGTGGGGTTGCCGCGGGAATCCATGATCTCACGGGCCTTGATGTCGACGATTTCGGACATTTGGGGTTTCCTCTTTTGGGGTAAAGACTTACGGTTCGAGCAAGTCGGGTTGGATGATGGATATGAGGTTACGGGTTAATCCGGCGGTGCACAATATCCGGAAACAACCGGCAGGATTTTCTAAGGATGTTTGTCTGCGTTCGGCGTCTTGACAAGCGACGCATGGACGCGCTGCCTATCGTTAAGGCTCAGACGCGCCGCCACTGAACCTACCGCGAAGCGCCACCGAGGCTTCCGGCGTCGCCTGGAGCTGCCCGTCAGGCGAATTACGCATAGACAAGGCGACGCCCTAATGGTTCCGGTATAGGATCATCAAATTCACGAGCCGTATCAATCCAAAGTTGCATAGCATCCTGTGCGTTGGCTAATGCCTCATCCGGTGATGCGCCGTGCGCCATACAGCCGGGCAGTTGGGGAACATCTGCGATGAACGACCCATCTTCATCACTCCAATAAATAATAGTCTCGTACCTTGTCATGTTTCGCCATAAAATGCCTTTCGTCTTCCCTCGCGCCTGAGAGGCTATCTAAAAACTAACACATTATAGTAACGAACCGCTTCCCTACGCTCGCGCCGAGCCGGTAATAGAAATCGAACCTTCAAGGATTGCGTCCAAGCTCGGCAAATACTTCATCCGCGTCAACGGCTGCAAGCTTTCCGGCGCGATAGGCATGCATGCGATCCTCGGCCTCTTTCAGCCATAAGATATCGAGCATGTTATCGGGTTTGTCGAGGCTGGCGATAAGTCCCTCGACAAGGGCGGCGCGATCCAGAACGGAAAGCTGCATTGCCTGCTGGAGCATTTGCCGGACGGAATTGGTCATGATGGATAACCCTTATCCGACGTTGTTTTCGTGCATCTTCGCGAGGGGGTTGAACGGTTATAAGGCGGGAGTGGCATGAGGATTATTTATGCGTGGCCTCTCGTGACGGGGCCTTCACTCACCGGGCATGAAAACTGGTTGCCCGGTGATTTTATCGACGAGAATGGCGTGTTTGCCACCAGGGATTTGAAATGGCCCTTTCTTGTCGAACCAGACGATCCATTGCTTCTCGTCGGCAGGGTTCGTCTCGATAGCAACCTCATAATCGGAAACGAGGTATCCATGTTTGGTGAACTCCTTTTTTGCCATCTCGATTGCTTGGTCTTGAGTGAGCATTTTCTCACCTCTGAATTGTTGGGAGCAGCTCGTCGCCGACAACCAGCAGGTAGTCAACAGGGAGAACGCATACACGCTCCAATATTTGCGTGATCTCAGTCGCATGAGTTACTTCTCAACTGCACATCATCACGGTCGATGCCGCGCTGGATAGCAGGCTTGTCCTCGTCGGGAGCAGTTCCCAGCAAGTTTTCCCGGCACGCTTTGCCAACTCTGTAGGCCCTACACTCTGACTGACGAAGAAACTCGTCATAACCATCGCCTCCAACCGGCAGGTGACCATCGCTGATTCCCTGACAGAGGTTTTCACCGTAGCGTTCTTTCCAATCTCTTATGTGCTGCTCTTCGTGAGCTTGCGTACAAGCGCTGTCCGGTCCGGAATTGTTGTTTTGCACAACGAGCCGTTCGTTCCGGCACACGATGCTATTCGCATTTGCCGGAATAGCAACGGGAATCCCTGTTACCTGTGAGCTGGATCTGGCCGAGCCGATGAAAAGGGTTGGACTTCCGGTGACGATGACGTCTCCCCGAGCCGTGACATCGCCCACCCCGGCGGCGGGTTTGCCGCCGATCAGGAACGTCGGATTACCGGTGGCGATGACGTCTCCTCGGGCCGTAACATCGCCTACTCTGGCGGCGGGTCTGCCGTCGATCAGGAACATCGGATCGCCGGTGGTGATGACGTCCCCCCGAGCCGTGACATCGCCTACTCTGGCGGCGGGCCTGCCGTTGGTCGGCAGCGGCGGCTCAGCGGCAGTGGTCTGATCGTCGCTAGGGGCAGTTGACTTTGACATGGTAAGTGATGGACGGTGGCTTGATCCGGACGTAGGGAGTCTTACAAGTAGTTGGGCGCAGTCTACCGAAGGGTTGTTGACATTTATCGTTCAGCCCGCGTAGGGCGGATAAGCTTGCGCCATCCGCCGTATGCCAGCCACCTCCATCGGGTGGCAGCCATCTCTGGCCTGACCTAACCTACGGGCCGCCATCCGGCGGGTGACGGCGCGCCCACCGCCGCGGCAATCGCAGCGCTTGGCGCACGCGCCTGACCCGCCCTACGGGCT
>NZ_FLUY01000228.1 GCF_900092655.1 Candidatus Thiosymbion oneisti | reverse complement strand
CGGTGGCATCAGCTGCCAGTCTGTGAAGTTTAAACCACAGAGGACACAGAGGACACAGAGAAGAGCGCAGGCCAATTC
>NZ_FLUY01001095.1 GCF_900092655.1 Candidatus Thiosymbion oneisti | reverse complement strand
TGACCGCAGCTACATGCCTATCAGCAATTCACATGGCAACCTCCTTTCAGATTGCTAGACTAACCAGGCTTCTCCTGGCGCACCAGAG
>NZ_FLUY01000724.1 GCF_900092655.1 Candidatus Thiosymbion oneisti | reverse complement strand
TGTCTAAAAACTAACCTATTGATTTTCGGCTGGCTCCCCAGGCTCCAGCGTGGGAGCAGACCTGGTCCCGACGGAGGCGGGATCTGACGCTCCAGCGTCGATTAAGCGCCTCGGTAGGCTAACCGCCAACGCCGATCAGCACAGAAGAGCTGCATCCGCGGGAGCGGACAAGCTGCCGTTCCCACGCCGGAGCCTGGGAACGAGCGCGAAATTTGCAGATTTTATGCCCTAAAATCAGTATCTTAATTTTTAGACAGCCTCTTAACTTATCAAACCTTAACCACTACCCACCAGCCGCGGTCGCCGGGGCAACCACAGCCCGTAGGGCGGGTCAGGCGCGTGCGCCAGGCGCCGCGATTGCCGCAGCGGTGGGCGCGCCGTCACCCGCCGGATGGCGGCGGGTGGCAGCCCATAGATCGGGTCAGGCCAGGCCCCGTCCCGACGCAGGAGGGAGCCTGGCCACCACCCGCCGGAGGTGGCTGGCATCCGGCGGATGGCGCAAGCTTATCCACCCTACGCGGGCTCGATCGGACCGATCAGCCAAGCGTATTGCACACCATAACGGGCGTACAGCGGCAGTTTGACCTCGCGATCCATACTTGCCGTGGACGGAGACAGGATCTCGCATATCCAGTCAGGGACTACCTCGAATACGGGTGTTTTTCCCCTTCACTTTCACTAAAAAAATTTATCCTATACTAAAAAAATACTATTACCTATTTAAGAAATTATTGGTAGGATTACACTTAAAATAATAAAGGGTAAGGCTATGAACACTTCAGAGATTATGCAGCAACTCCGCGCGCTGTTGGCAACCAGAATGCCACAGGTAACCATACCTCCAGGCGAGGCATTCGAAACCGCCCCTATTGCAAAAACACTCGGTATGGATTCCCTGGAAATCGTCCGTTTAGTCGTTGCTCTGGAAACCCACTTTGCCGTCGAGCTGTCGGACTCGGAATTAGTTCGTGTACGGACCTTCGGTGACCTGGCAAACGCCATTGCCCAAGCACCGGCTTGCGCTACGGAGGAAGTTCCAGGTTCAATGCCATTAAGTTAAGTTTTGTAGGTCGGGTTAGGCGCGCCTTGCGATGCGGGCGTGGACAACCGAGGCTGA
>NZ_FLUY01001182.1 GCF_900092655.1 Candidatus Thiosymbion oneisti | reverse complement strand
GGTAGTGGTAAATATCAGAGTGATATAGTAAGGTAGTTAATTCTTAATGATTCAAAATCCCGAGATTTTTACCATCTATCTGGTACTGGATTTCGACGATCCTTTCCAGAATGATGCCGTGGGATTTGAACGACTACCTTCAGGCACCAATTCAATCA
>NZ_FLUY01001728.1 GCF_900092655.1 Candidatus Thiosymbion oneisti | reverse complement strand
ACTGTGAAAGTATTCGCTTTTCCTGATAGCGGTGGGATGAAACTTTTTATTTCGCGCTAAATTCTGTACAAAGTGGGTATAGGAGCAAGTTAGGTGAACATGAAAGAGAAAGGGTCACTGGAATAAGAGGGTAGGACTTGTAATCCGGCATCGATAATCTGTGCGAGTCCGCATGACAAAGCCGCAAGGCATTGAATTTTGAACGGCACACTGGTTCGAAGCACGCAGCGAGCAGTACGCTAATAATGCTTGATTGCAGGACTCGACCTCGTTTTTTTCGTGCACGTAGTTAGTCGTCTGTCCCTGGTGTTCCCTGTTTCTCCGCGTGTTTTTCTTGAACTCGTGTTTTTCCGGCTTAATCCGGGATGGGCTTGATCAGCATCTCTCTGGAGTCCGCAACAACGTGGTGCGGTAGTGGTAAATTTCTAACTGATAGGGTGGTTGATAGTCCAAAAAGACTTCAGTCCGCGGAGCCGCGCAGCGGCCCAACCTACCCTCTACCAGTTAAAAATTTACCACTACCCGTGGTGCTTCCACTGGTAGCACCCTTTTTGGAATCGCACCAAGCAATTGAGGAGGAATGTGATATGTCCTACTTGAGCAGCGTCGCGTCGCTCACATCACTTTCCACGACAAAATTCACCAAGGCGCAGGTGTACTACTTAATCAAGAATTTTGTCTATCCCCCCTGCAGCAAGGATCCGGACGATATCCGCAGATTTCACAAACTGGTCGATGACCTCGGATACGTGGACAATACCCGCAGCATACTGGCGGGAAAGACCAACAACGTTTTCAACCTGAACTCACCCGAGAAGTTCAGCGGGTCCGAGCTCATGGCGATCGACGTGGTTGGAAAGCACATCGACGCAACTATTGCGAAGCTTAAAGCTTTGGGAAGGCTAGCGTGACAGTGAAGACGATCATCGAAAGTGTTGGAGGCCTCGCGTTACTGAGCCTCTCGTCGGTCGCGCTGGCAACCGGACCGACCGGAGACATAGACTTCACCAAGGTTAACTCATGTGACTTCGACAAGCCCGAGTGGGGGGGTAACGGAAACGGGCTCGTGGAGCGCGTGGAATTCGACCGCTTTCAGTTCAAGAGACAGAATCCTCTAGTCAATGACGTCGACACAAACAACGATTTCGTGATCTCCAAGAAGGAAATCGCGGCATGGTCAGGGCGCTTCTGGCTCGACGCCGGTCTAAGCGAAGACAGCTTAGCGACGACATGCAAGATTGCAGACAGCACCATACCGCCGGCGGCTAAGCCGAGAACGTTTTCCTTGGGAGACCCCAAGAAGGCTCTTGGTCAGGTACGCCTTCGCAAGGACTACGCGGGCATCTTAAAGTCGTTAAAGAAGGCGGATCCGGCCGCGTTCGGTTATTACGACAATCGCGAGACCGACGACGACACCTGGGCCGCACAGGCAACCCTAGGTTTGGTGCGGACCTTCGACGTCTCCAAGAATGACACTCGGATCGGAGCCTATTTCCTCGACGCCATCGATCTGAACGCTGCCGTTTCGCTAGACCGGGTGACGGGTAAAGGAGACGGCACGTTCTCGGAGGTCGACTCATTGGTGGGGCGAGCCGGGCTCGCGTTCGGACTCAGGAACGACGGGGATCGAGGAGCTTGGGATCACCAGCTTTTCGCCCTGGCCTATCGAGCGGCAACCACGACCTCCACGGATGATTACAAGCACGGTTTCGAGCTGCAGTGGGAGCCCATGCGGAATAGAATCGGCGAGTTGATCTCCATCAATGGACCCTATAGGCGGTTCAGCTCCGATCCGAAGGCAGCTGCAGAGGGCGGTGTGTTCCAGTATCGACTCGCGTTCTCCGGCATAGCCGAGGTCGGCGAGTCCATCGAAGAAATCGACGGCGAGACATTAGTGAAGCTTGGCCCAAAGGCGGCACTTTACCTCCGGCCTAATGCGCTCCGCCGCCTGGAGCTGTTCGGGGGATACACCTACTTGTGGGAAGTCGCCGACGGAAGTCGCGACTTCGACCACCTCGAAACCGGTGCGCGCATTGCCCTTGACGATGCAGAACAAGTCTTTGTCGAGTTCAAGAAACGCATAGGGCAGGTCCCCGCGAAATACACCGATATCGATCTCTGGCAAGCCACCCTTTCAGTACGCTTTTGATTCGGCACTCATTGAAGGGTAAAAGCGTCTAAGGCAAAGGGATCACGTCCCTTTATGAATGAAGAATTCACCTAGCAATTGAATCACCCGTGGCACCAAACCGCGCGCGGAGTTCAGAGCTCGACGCCAGGGGCTGGACAGGGATTGTGACCTGATAGGTGGAATCTTCTGGCTTAAGATTCTCAAAGGAGCAGCAGATGACCCAAAGAAAGCGACGCAAGCACTCATCGGCCTTTATCAGGGTTGATGCATCAGCATTCTATGCAGAAACAGAAGCGTAAATGGCGGTTGTATATGCTGGTTGCACCTAACATGTGGTTTAAGAGTGACCTAGTACCTAGTTTCAGTCTATCCTTCTGGTACGGAGCTAACGGACACAATGAGGTGCCCATAGGGCTGGCCGTATTGTACAGGAAAAATAAGCCGAAACTAGGTACTAGAGGGCGTTCTCGATTAAAAAATTATCTGAATGATAACAACCCGTTATGAGCGACCCGCCGACAATTGTATGGGCCTGATGTACTTGATTTTCGCGAGGATCTGGCTCAATTGAGAACGCCCCTTAGGTGCCTTAACCAAACGATATGCTGCTTAATTTTGGGAGACTATGTCCCCTGTCCCTCCCACTCATGAGAATTCGGTAATACTTTCACAGTCTCTGGAGCGTGGGAACGAGACAGAAAAATCAATTATCACACCTCATGTCATCGAGATTCCCATCCCAATGCAATTTACCTCGGAAGCGCCTGATATTTTCTTGTTTTTTTAGTTTAATTAAGGTCTTGAGGCCGAGCTCTACGGCTTCCCGCTTGGTTCTTAAACCAGTCATCTTTAAGGCATTGGCCATAAGATCGTCATCAATCACTATGTTTGTACGCATGATAGCCTCTATATGTATTCACGCCAATTAGTATACACATTAAAGCCAATGAAGTCTAACCCCCAGAGCGAGCGTGTATAAATCCTTACCGAAAATTCGTCTCCCGGCCGGCTCCCGGGTGCCTATAAAGAAAGATCGGCGGCAGCTTGCCGGTAGAGCATGGGTCTGCTAACTGCCATTAAGTCAAGCATTACTGGTCGGCAAAATAAGAGAAAAAACGACGCATCACGCGAATCCTCACGAAATTGTCATCCCGAACCGAAGGGAGGGATCTTTTTAGCGCCGATTCGCGCGCTTCGTTGTTTTCTCTTTCGTAGTTCCATGCCGGGCACGCTGCCTGCCTGCCAGGAAGTGTCTCTCATTGATGGGCACGCTGCGCTTAGTGCATCCGACAAACAGTCGCGGCTCGGAAGTCTCCGTGGAATGGCCGCAACCTTAACACCATCCGGATGGACGCTTGCTTTGCCCATCTTACCCTGCTGAATGTCAACACACCTGGGGACCCGGCAAGATCCATGAGTGCACAATACCTGTACGCGATCGTCGCCGACCATGCCGTCGGGGATGTCCTAGCCGGACTCGGAAAAGCCGGCATCGGCAAGACCAAGGTCAAGACCCTGGCCGCAGACGGCATCGCTGCCGTGGTCTCCACCTATCGGGGCTCCTCGGTACGGCCGCAACGGACCAACATCGCCGCCCACCAGAAGGTACTGAGCGCGCTGCTGGCGGTGACGACGCCGCTGCCCATCAGCTTCGGGACCATCGCCGAGGACAGCCAAGCCGTCCACACCGCCCTCCGCCACAGCCATGCGGATCTCAAAGCGGCCTTGGAACGGGTCCGCGGCAAGGTGGAGATGGGGCTCAATGTCCGCTGGGATCTGCCGAACATCTTCGAGTACTTCGTCGACCGGCACCCGCCCCTGAGGGCCCTGCGGGACACCCTGTACGCCGGAGATCGGGAGCCCCCACGGGACCGGAAGATCGAGCTGGGCCGGCTGTTCAGTCAACTCCTGGAAGCGGACCGGGAGCGTTACACCGCCCAGGTGGAAGCGGCCCTGCAAGCCTGCTGCGCCGAGATCCGGCGCGCAGAGCCCCGTAAGGAAGCCGAGATCATGCGCCTCTCCTGCCTGGTAGAACGCGCCGACCAGGCTACCTTCGAGGCAGCCGTGCTCAAGGCGGCCCAAGCCTTCGACGACCATTACGCCTTCGATTTCAATGGTCCATGGGCGCCGCACAGCTTCGTGGACGTGCCCATTACCCTCTGATGCCCAGGGTAGTGGTAAATCTTTAACCGATAAAGTGATCGATAGTCCAAGTCCACCGAGCCGCATAGCGGCCCAACCTATCCTCTACCATTTAAAGATTTACCACCACCGTCCACTACTACCACATTTCATCTGATTTTGTTGGTTGTCATTTGTCATCTCGACCGCAGGGAGAGAGCTTAGCGAAGCGAGAAATCCTTGTCCCGACGGAGGAAGGATCTCGTGCGTTGAGGACCTCTGCCAAGCCGGGAGATCCCTCGCTACGCTCGGGATGACAGCTCCCTAGGGTCGAGATGACAGGGATTGGTTTTACCAGAAAATTTTGATGAAATGGGGTACTACCCTCGATGCTCATCATCGACGACCTGCTGCTGGCACCCTTCAAAGGACTGTATTGGATCGGCAAGGAAATCCATAAAGCCGTGCTCACCGAGCAGGTGTCCCAACGCGAGGCCATTACCACCGCGCTGTCCGAGCTCTATATGGAGCTGGAGACGGGCCGCATCGACGAGGCGGAGTTCGACGCCCGCGAGGCTGAGCTGCTCGATGCCCTGGACCGGCTCCAGGAGCCATCCCAGGACGGGGCGTGAAGGGCCCCGAGCTACTCCGACCCGGCAAGTCGCGCCTGGTGTTTTTTGGCGGCAAGGGCGGCGTCGGCAAGACCACCTGCGCCCTGGCGACGGCGCTGCGCTGGGCCCGCGAGGACCCCGATGCCCCCCTGCTGCTGGTTTCCACCGATCCGGCCCACTCCCTGGCAGACTGCCTGGCCGGCGGATCACCGCCGCGCAACCTGCATGTCGAAGAACCGGATGCCGCCGCTGAGCTGGCGGCATTCCGTGCCCGGCATGGCGACCAGCTGCACGAGATCGGGCGGCGCGGCACCTTCCTCGACGATAGCGACATCGACCGCTTCCTGTCCCTCTCCCTCCCCGGACTGGACGAGCTCATGGCCGTCCTGGCGCTCAGCCGTCAGCTATCCGCGGGCCACTATCGAACCGTCCTGGTAGACACCGCCCCCAGCGGCCACACCCTGCGCCTGCTGGCCATGCCGCCGGCCATGCGCCAATGGCTGGATCTGCTGGATACCCTACTGGCGAAACACCGCTACATGAAAGAGGTGTTTCACGGCAGCTACGCGCCCGACGCGCCGGACCGCTTCATCCTGGATTTGGCCGCCGAGCTCGAGGCCCTGGAGCAGCTGCTGCGGGACTCGGACCGCTGCCGGTTCGTACCCATCGCCTTGGCCGAGACCCTGGTCCTGGAAGAGACCCTAGACCTGGTCCGTGCCCTGCACGCCGCCGGCATCGCCACCCCGGAGCTGATAATCAACCGATTACATCCCGACCACCCCTGTCCCACCTGCCGGGCCGTGCGGGCCGAGCAATCGGAGTGCCTGGCCCGATACGCCTCGGCGCTCCGGGGCATCGGGTATCTTTGGGGCCTCCCCGTGCAGCCGCAGGAGCCCCGCGGCATCAAGGCCCTGGCCGAATTCTGGGACGAAGTAACACCCATCGACCGAAGTTTCGATTTCCTCAGTAGCTCCCCCGCGACCGCACAGCTGCCGGTCCGGGTCGCAGCGCCCGGCCCCTATCCGGGGCCGGACCAGCGCCTGTTGATCTTCTGCGGCAAAGGCGGCGTGGGCAAGACCACCCTGGCCTGCGCCACCGCCCTGCACATCGCCGCGACCGAGCCCCATCGGCGCACCCTACTCTTCTCCAGTGACCCGGCCCACTCCTTAAGCGACTGCTTGAATGTCCCCGTCGGACCCCCCGTCGGACCCAAGCCGGTTGCGCTCTCCCAGGGCTTGGCCGTGATGGAGGTCGATGCGCAGGCCGAGCTCGCGGCCATGCGCTCGGCATACAGCCAAGAGCTGCGGAGCTTCTTCGCCGGGCTCTCCTCCAACCTGGATTTCACCTTCGACCGGCGGGTTATGGAACAACTGCTGGATTTCGCTCCCCCCGGCATCGATGAGATCGCGGCCCTCGCGCGCGCCCTGGTGTTCCTGCGGGAAGGCGATTACGACCGGTTCGTGCTCGACGCGGCGCCGAGCGGTCATCTGATCCGGCTGCTCGAGCTACCGGGATTGCTCGATGACTGGTTGCAGGCCATGTTCGAGCTGCTGCTCAAATACAAAGACACCCTCGGCGTCCCGCGTTTCGGCCGGCGCCTGGTGCAATTGTCGAAGGATCTCAAGTTCCTGCGGGGACTGCTCAGGAACCGGGAGCAGGCCGGCCTGGTGCTGGTCGCCATTCCCACAGCTCTAGCCCTCCAGGAGAGTCGGGATCTGGTCGCCGCCTGTCGGGCAGCGGGATTGCAGCTCCAACACCTCTTCCTCAACCTGCTGACACCAGCAGGTAGGCTGGGCTGTGCCCACCGACTGACACCGAATGGAGAGTGCCCACGCTGTGCCGCCCAGGCGGGACGTGACAAGACCCTCGCCGAGACCTTCCAGGCCACCTTTCCCGCTACCCCCCAGACCCGGATCTACCGCGGTGATCCACCACGCGGCCTGGCGGCATTGACGACCCTGGGCGCCGCCGGCTTCCGGTCCGACAAGTAGGGTGGGCTGTGCCCACCGCAAAAGCGGTGGCGTCAGCTGCCAGTCTGTGAAATTTAAACCACAGAGAACACAGAGCATCCGCCTGGGCCAGGATGGCCCCCGAGAGCCGGCGTAGGATCGGGACCATACGCTCATGGGGCAATCGGTAGCGGGGCGGCTCCGCCGCCGCAGGGGAGCGCTTCTCCAATAACCGACAGTTGGGAGAGGCCAGATAGTTCAGCAGCGCCGCCAAGGCTTCCTGAGACAGCCCGGCGGCAGCACTCAGATCGGAGACAGTCCGCCCCTCGGCAATGCGTTGGTCATTGTCCGGGTCTGTCAATGCCAGCATGGCCTTGAGCAGATGTTCGCGGTGTGCTTCCGGAAACCACTCCAAACGACCGGCGATGTAGCCCGTCAAGAGCCCTTCGGTACCGCCCCCGGCACCCAGGTAGGCGTCGTGGGTGAGATGTCGATCACGCCGGTCGCGGGCCAGCTCGTCGAGCATCATCATGCCGATACCGATGTCTACCGGCGATATCCGGTCGCCCAGCGACATGTCCCGCACCATGGTATCCACCAGATCCTGGTCCAGTTGGAAGTCGGCCTTCTCCGCCAGGGTGGCGACGACAGCGCCGGCCTGTTTCGGGCGGAAGCGCTCGACGGGGAGCATGGGCGGCTGGATGCCGAGGGAGTTTTGAAACTTCCACCAGGCGGCCGCGTATTCCTCCCGGAAGGCCACCAGCCAGGTGGTCTGGTGGGGGGGCCTCTCTCCGGCGACGCGCCGCAGCAGCTCGAAGACGGGCCGGTGATCGTTCTGTTCCGGATGGAGTTGCTCGAATTGGTCGAGCACCATCACCCACCGCCCCGCCCCGGGCGGAGGGGCCGGCAGCTCATCGATGCCTTGGGGTTCGGTCGGGTAGCGGGCCGCCTGCCACTTGGATCGGGCCGCCCGCAGCAATCCTGCAGCCGGGTCCTCGGGGAGGGCCTCCCAGTAGAGGAACCCCACGTCTCGGTCCTTCAACACATTGGACAGGCCCGCCCGCAGCAGGGAGGTCTTGCCCGCGCCGGATTCGCCCATGACCACCACCAGCCCGATCTGGTCGTTGTCCAGGAAGCCGACGAGCTGGACCAATTCCGTCTCCCGCCCCAGGCGACGGAAGAGCTCGCCGTCCTGCTCCGTAAAGGCCAGGGGTCCCTTGATCGCGGCGGCCTGCACCTGCCCGGTATCCGACGGCAGGTTGGGCACGGCCCGTCGCCACAGGCGCCACCCGGTCCAGATGAATAGCAGGACTGCCGGTGGCAAGGAAGGCCGGTAGCGATTTCTTGATCCAGGTCCAGTCTTCGCCCAGGCGCCGGGTCAGTATGGTATCGAAGGAATTCGTGATGGGGTCAGGTAGAGGGAACCAACCCGCCGCGAACAGGAATGCCACGAGTGCCGCCAGCACCAGACCCAATTCACGGGGGCTGGTCCTGAGAATCCGAACCGTGTCCCGGAGCCGCCCCAGCAGCCCCTGGGCCCGGCCGGTCAGATCGGTCAGGTCGGTGGGTGCCATACCTTTCGTTTCCCTCGAGTGATCTCTTAATCTCTACCGGGGCTGGATGCCGCCCCATAAGAATACACGGGTACCTCAAAAATCGTAACTGGGTAGTGATTAATATCTGCTGGCTCCCACGCTCCAGCGCGTAGGATGCGGTGAGCGCGGTGGTTCCGAGCTTGTCGGCGGGTGCCCATCTTCCCCGCGCGAACCGCATCGATTAGGTTGGGCAAAGGCGCGCCAGGGACGGCGCGACCTGCCCGACACCCAATTCTGTTGGGCACGCCGCCATCCAAAGATGCGGTTCGCCGCGCGCACGGCGTTCCCGTTGACCCGTCGAAACTCAGCGATGGTACGGTAGCTCGGGACCAAGCCCTC
>NZ_FLUY01000384.1 GCF_900092655.1 Candidatus Thiosymbion oneisti | reverse complement strand
GGACCGCCGTCTTTCAGACGGCTTACGGACCCCATGACCAGCTGTCGGCAAC
Source organism: Candidatus Thiosymbion oneisti (assembly GCF_900092655.1). Classification (GTDB taxonomy): domain Bacteria; phylum Pseudomonadota; class Gammaproteobacteria; order Chromatiales; family Chromatiaceae; genus Thiosymbion; species Thiosymbion oneisti. The sequence goes on along the minus strand of NZ_FLUY01000384.1, from coordinate 69 downwards.
GCTCAGCGCAGACGCCTTCTGGGCCGCACCAAATAACGCCGGACAGCCGGCAGGTTTAGTTCCCGTGTA
>NZ_FLUY01000180.1 GCF_900092655.1 Candidatus Thiosymbion oneisti | reverse complement strand
TTGTAGCATACCTGTGTAGCAGCTAAAGCCTTGCACTAAAGTGCATAGTTTTGGACTAGCGTGCTGGGACAATAAATTGCCATTAAGAAGAAGAGCGAGTCCAAAAAGGTAATTAAATAATGCATAGCCTTCGCCGGTTTTCGGCTTTCGCCTTCTTGTCTGGTTTAGGGTGGCTTTGCGACTTTGGAACCTACACGCTGCTTGTCAAGGTTATCGATTTTCCCCCTCATGCTGCAAATTTCGTATCATCCTATGTTGGAGTAACCTTTGTCTGGTTCACTTCTCTCAAGAGTGTCTTCGGAACGGCGGGAGCTTTCAGAGGGCAGTTTTTGGTTACCTATTGGGTCTTTCAGTTTCTCTCCATTTCATGCTATTCGCTCTTGCTCAATCTTGTCGCTCACTTTTTGCAGGCTCAGGGTGCGTTTGGCTTACCAATTGGACAGCCGGAAATCCTGGCAAAGATAATTGTTACGCCGGTAAATCTTGTAACCAACTTCCTCTTTATGAAATTTCTCTCACTCTTCATGCAACAGAAAGCACAGGCCTGACTAAAGCTATGAAAAATCATCCACGTATTCTTGTTTTTATACCAGCCTATCGTTGTAAGGCGCAGGTTGTTCGTGTATTGGATCAGTTCGACCAGAGAGTACAGGCTTGGATTCATACGGTTATGGTCGTGGACAATCGCTCCCCCGACGGTACTTTGCAGGCGGCAATTGATCGCGGGACTGCCAGGATTATAGAAACCAATTTTATCGCCTGGCGAAATGATGATAACTATGGTTTAGGTGGTTCTCACAAAGCAGCCTTCCGTTATGCCGTTGAGCAGAAAATGGACTATGTTGTCGTCTTGCATGGCGATGATCAAGCAGACATTAGAGACTTAGTTCCGCTGCTGGAAGAAGGTGTTCACGAGCAGGTTGATTGTCTGCTCGGCGCACGGTTCATGTCAGGAAGTCGCCTCAAGGGTTACTCCTGGTTCCGCACATTCGGTAACCGCTTGTATAATAAGATTTTTTCTTTTGCGGTCTTGCGTAATATCTATGATTTGGGTTCGGGTTTGAACCTCTATCGTGTGTCTTCGCTGCAGGAATTCTATTATAAGTCCTTTCCTGATGATTTGACATTCAATTATGTGATGCTTCTTGCAAGTTATCACCGTGGTCAAAACGTCCGCTTTTTCCCGATCAGTTGGCGGGAAGAAGATCAGATTTCGAATGTAAAAATGTTTCGACAAGCCTTCAAGGTTTTGGGGCTGTTGGCAGGGTATTTTTTCCAGCGTGGGTCATTCTTGGCTAGTGAGTTGCGTGGTAAGGCTTTTGACAGGTATTCAGGGCAAATTAAATGCTTTCAGGAAGCAAAATTTAGTGATTGACGTGAAGCGTGTTACCGTCGCCTACCTCTATTTTCTACTGATCCTCTCAGTCGTCTGGATGTGGGTGAATATACCCAATATCTCGGGGGTCGTCGAAAACACAAGCTGGCCAGGTCTTCTTGGCATTACCGTTTTGTATCTTTGCTCGCATGTATTTCGTATGATACGCTTGGGGTTGCTTGCCCTGGATGAGCGAGACAAAGTCTTTCAAGTGATTGCGGCGCATACTTTGACGGCTTTTCCAAGCAGTTTTTTTCCCTTCAAAATTGGTGAAATACTGCGTCTGACGGCGTTTTTCCATGTTTTCGAGAAGCGGCAGAAAGCCCTGGCTGTTTGGCTTGCGGAGCGCTTCGGAGACGTTCTTGTCATTACGCTGTTTATTCTTGGCCTGTATGTTCTGGAGGTTTCAGTGCCCCCCGCAATGAAAAATATCTTCATGCTCTTCGTTGTTGCCAGTGTTATGGGGCTGCTGGGAATATTGGCGGTTGCTAAAGTTTTTGTCTATATCAATCGACATCTTGTGCTAACCAGTCACTCTGCTCATGGATTGATGCTCTTGCGCTTTAGCCATGCGCTGAGATCTCTCGAGCTGAACATTGTGAAATCACTAGAAGGTAGGTTTTCTGGATTCATCCTGCTCTCGGTGATTATATGGACAATTGAAATATTGGCGCTATCGATGTTCATTAACCTATTTGCCCTAAACAAGCCTGACTGGGTTGACTTGTTTGCAGCTGGCATGTTGACCAGCCTATCTGGTAGCACCTCGGTCGTGACCGATTTTGGTTTGTACCAGTCTTTGGCACTGGTTATTTTGGCAATACTTTCCTTGATTGTGGTGTTGCTTGTAAATCGTCTCAAAATTTCAAAGGCTTAATGATGTTGATCTCGAGTGAAAAATTACTGATTATATATGACGATCGTGAGACTACTAAAGGTGATGTTTGCAGTCTCGTAGGGCAGCGTCGCTTTGGCGACATTACTTTCAAACGCCGTTTGCTTGTTGACCATTTTCGCGCAGCATTGCCCGCCTGGGCCTCCGAGGGGCTGGTCCATCTGCGATCTGTCGACGATATCCCGGCCCTGCGAAGCAGGATTGAGACCAGTGGGGAAGATACGGCCGCCTGTGTTATAGCGAGCCGTGCAGGTTTTATGGATTTCGAGCATCTGACCCAGCTGATTGAACGTCTGCCTTACGCCGAGGAGGATTTCACGGATCATCTGTATAAGCCGCTGTTAGTGTTCTTGCGCAGTGCACATAGCCTTGTCGAGCAGTGGCCTAAATTCGCAGCAGCGCCAATACACACCTGGGAACAGGCTTGGCAGGGAAAGCAGCGTGTGCATTCGGTTGAACCGCTGGATCTTGGGAAAATCCGGGCTTTCCTATCCTTTACATGCGGGTCAACGGCGACACGCCACTTTAATGAAATCAAGATTGACTCCTATTACTATACCAAGCGCTCCAGCGATAAGCGAAAAATGCTTGCGGAATACTCGTTCTACGGTTTGGTGCCCGAAAGCATGCGCCCATGGCTGATCCAACCTTTCGAATATAAGGACGAGGGGGAGTGTGCATCCTACAAGATGCTACGCTACTATCTTGCAGACGCGTCTCTGCAATGGGTGCATGGCTCATTCGAGCGTGATACATTCGCGACCTTCATTGAACGGTTACTATTCTTTATATCCGAGCGACCAAAACAAACCTGCAGTAAGGAACAGTCTGCCGCAATAGCCCGTGATTTGTTCGTTAAAAAGCTGGAAGCGCGTGTAGGACAACTCCTAGCCATGCCGGAGGGTCAAAGGCTCAATCAGCTGGCGACCAGTGTGTCACCAGAGTTGGATATTAAGGTCCAGCTCAAGCGTTATCTCGCTTTGTACAAGAAACATGAGAAGGGCTTTGCTTTTGACCATCTCGCGGTAGGCCATGGTGATCCCTGCTTTTCCAATATACTCTACGATCAGGGTCGATATTTGTTGAAGCTTATCGATCCAAAAGGAGTAGTGGTGGAGCAAGATCTGTGGACGCATCCACTTTATGATCTTTGCAAGATCTCTCATAGTGTTTTGGGAGATTACGATTTTATCAATAATGGGCTTTATAGTGTTAGATTTTCTGACACCAATGATTTGGTGCTAGACTTCACGCACACTAATCATGCAGCTCTAAAGTCTCTGTTCCTACAAAGGATCAAGACCTACAGATATGATAGCCATATCATGCGTCTTGGCGAGGCTTCGCTGTTCCTTTCCATGCTTCCGCTGCATATTGATTATCCAAACAAGGTGATTGCCTTCATGTTGAAGGCCAGACAAATTCTCGATGAGGTCGAACGTGAAAAACACAATTGATGAGTTAGAGGGTATGCTTGTCGTCGATATTGATGGCACTTTGTGTGATATTAAATCGGCAGACCAATCCTATGCGGAGCTGACGCCTCATCAACCCATGCTCCAAAAGCTGCGCGAATATCAGGCTAAGGGATATCGTATTCTGCTGTTTACTGCTCGGAATATGAAAACATACGACAGCAATCTCGGGCAGATTAACAAGCATACTGCTCCTGTTTTGTTTGAATGGCTGAGTAAGTGGGATGTTCCTTACGATGAAATCTTGTTTGGAAAACCCTGGCCTCGCAAAAAAGGCTTCTATATTGACGATCGTACCGTTCGTCCTGACGAGTTCCTTCGTATGTCCGAGGAAGAGATCCACAAGCTTCTAGGCCAGGAGTAGGGAGTATGAGGTTGAATATTGTCATTACGATGGCCGGTCGGGGCTCTCGTTTTTATGAGGCCGGTTATAAGGTTCCTAAATACGAGATCATGGCCCATGGGCGCAGCCTTTTTGATTGGTCTATACTTTCGCTGACCAATTTTATGACTGACGATTGTCGGGTAATTTTTGTGTGTTTGGCTGAAAATGATTCTGCCGACTATGTCAGTGAGCGCTGCAAGGCTCTGAACCTGAATGATTTCCATGTGCTTGAACTTGATGAAATCACCGATGGGCAGGCAACAAGTGCTTACGTGTCTCGAGAGTTATGGCGACAAGATGATCCGCTGCTGATCTATAATATTGACACATTTGTCAATCCAGTGGCTCTTAAGCCAACGGATATTAAACCCGGTTCGGATGGCTGGGTGCCCTGTTTCCAGGTTCCAGGTGATCATTGGAGCTTTGTTAGATTGGGCGATGACGGATGGGCGGTTGAGCTGGCCGAAAAACAGCGCATCTCGGGCTATGCTTCCATTGGTCTATATTGGTTTGCACACGCTGGGCGATACGCTGAAACCTATGATCGGTTCTTCGCAGACGAAGGAAATCTTGTACGTGGGGAACGTTACATCGCACCACTGTATCGGCAGTTGATTAAGGACGGTGGAAAAATCTCAATTTCAGATCTAAAATTTGACGACGTGTATGTCCTGGGAACGCCTGCAGAACTTGATCAGTTTCTCAAAATTGAGCGCCCCAATCCGAATATTCTGGATTAAATTCAACCACTACCAGCTGAAGCTGGTAGATTGTGCCGCTAAAGCGGCTCGGCGGACTAAACCGCCGACTGAAGAGA
>NZ_FLUY01001585.1 GCF_900092655.1 Candidatus Thiosymbion oneisti | reverse complement strand
TATGGATTCCAGACTGGTTAGGATATTTTGCGCAAATTTGCCTTCTCAGCAAGCCAGAGGGGCGGCGTATAACTTGCTGTTATTGT
>NZ_FLUY01001537.1 GCF_900092655.1 Candidatus Thiosymbion oneisti | reverse complement strand
CCGCCCGCGGTCAGGCTGATGTTACCGCCCACGAGGTTCTCCTCCTCGCTGTCATCGGCCTTAGTCTCGGAGTTCCCATCGGTGATCGCACCGCCTGCGGTGAGGGTGATGTTCTTCCTATCAGCGTCCGTACCCGCGACGATTTGACCCAAGGCAAGATCGTCGGTCTCATCAATGAAGATGTCGCCGCCGGCGCTGGCATCCAGGCTGTCCACCTTGGTGTCGATATCGGTAGCATCCGCTGCACCAATGGCACCACCCACTGCCGTCAACCTGACGGCACCGCCGACCAGGTTCTCCTCACTGTCATCATCAGGGGTCTTGTCCGTGAGCCCACCGGCCACACCGGCACTACCCGCTTCGATGGTGATGGCATGTCTCTGCTCATTGGACCCACCAGGGTTCGTAACAGCGACGATCCGACCTAAGTCGAGAGCGTCGGTCTCATCGATGAAGATGTCACCGTCGGCGCTGGCATCCAGGCTGTCCACCTGGGTGTCGATATCGCCGTCTCCTGCCGCACCGATACTGCCGCCCGCGGTCAGGCTGATCGCGCCGCCCACGAGGTTCTCCTCCTCGCTGTCATCCGCCTTAACCTCGGAGTTGTTGTCGGTGATCGCACCGCCTGCGGTGAGGGTGATGTCCTTCCGGTCAGCAGCCGTACCGGCCTCGATACGACCCAATGCGAGGCTGGCGGTCTCATCGATGTAGATGTTGCCGCCGGTGGCCTGCGCGTCGAGCTTGGTTGCAACAGCCGTGTCGATGGCGCCG
>NZ_FLUY01000087.1 GCF_900092655.1 Candidatus Thiosymbion oneisti | reverse complement strand
TGCGCTTCCGAAGCCCAGGAGCGCACGCGGCGGATGCCCGTGCGAATTCTTTCACAGTCTCTCCAGCGTGGGAACGCAAATTTGGCCGCTCCAGCGGACTCGGCTCCTCTGTGCTAATAGGCGTTGGCAGTTAGCCTACCGAGGCGCTTAATCGACACTGGAGCGTCAGATCCCTCCTCCGTCAGGACAAGGCTTGCTCTCACGCTGAGCGTGGGAGCTAGAGAAAAGAGGCCACGCGCTTGGAGTGGGGACCCTTGGTGCCGAAGCAGGTAGCCCAGCACCACCCGATTTGTTGGGCACGCCGCCGTCCAAAGATGCGGTTCGCTGCCTACCTGCCCCATCCCTGGGGCGGTAGGCAGGCGCTCACCACATCCTACCGGCTTTGCCCAACCTACTGATATCAGCATGCTGGGGTTCGACCCACTTGGCCATCCGGCTGCGGCTGGTAGCTGGTGACTGGAGACCGGTAGCCCACTTCCAACCACCTCAGCGGCTCAGGGGGCTGCGACCTACCAGTTGAACGGTGGGCACAGCCCACCCTAGTTGTCAATCGGAAGCCAGCCAGACAGGCTCATTCCCGGTCGAACCGGGAGGCATCGCCCTTGCCCTGCCGTAACACCAGCGGCGGCTCCTGGGCCATATCCACCACTGTCGTCGGCTCCAGGCCGCAGAAGCCACCGTCGATCACCAGATCCACTTCCCGGTCCAGCAGCGTGCGCATCTCGTAGGGGTCGGTGAGGGGCCGGTCATCCGACGGCAACATCAGGGTGGTGCTCAGGATCGGTTGGCCCAGCTCCGCGAGCAGGGTCCGGCAGATGACATTGTCCGGCACCCGAATGCCGATGGTCTTGCGCCGCGGGTGCAGGAGACGCCGCGGCACTTGCTTGGTCGCCTGATGGATGAAGGTGTAGGGACCAGGGGTGAGACGCTTGAGCAACCGGAAGGCCTGGTTGTCGATGCGGGCGTAGGTCGTAATCTCCGAGAGGTCGCGACACACCAGGGTGAAATTGTGCTTGTGGTCCAGATGGCGAATGGAACGCATCCGCTCCAATGCCGGCTTGTCACCGATCCGACAACCCAGGGCATAGGAGGAGTCGGTGGGATAGACGATCACACCCCCCTCCAGCAGGATGTTTACCGATCGCCGAATCAGGCGCGGTTGGGGATCTTGGGCATGAATCTCGAAAAACTGTGCCATGGATGGATACCGGGTAGTGGTTAAGTTTCAAGCGGAAACATAGCCAATAGCAGTGTGTCGGGCGCGCCACGCGCTGCACCCCCTCTCCCCAACCCCTCTCCCGGCGGGAGAGGGGCTTTTGCGACATCCTCCCTCCGGAAGAGAGCTTGCCCCGAGCGCAGCGAGGGGGCTTGGGGAGAGGGGATCAAATAAAGAAATGGGGCATAATGAACCGCTCTACGCTAACCACTTAAAAATTTACCACTACCGGATACCAGACTCTCCCCCGCTTACTCGAAAACGGCCCGGGGCAACCGCTGTTCCTCCCAGTCGGCCCAGATGGGGGTGCAGAAACTCGGTAGCGGGGCCATACCCCCGAGCTCGGTCCAGGGATTCCCCGGCCCGTGGAAATCGGAGCCCACCGAGGCCAACAGACGGTTCTCCTGGGCATAACGGGCGAAGAGGAGGCACTCGTCCCGGGTGTGGCTGCCGGAGACGACCTCGATGCCCACACCGCCGAGCACCCTGAACTCACCGATAAGCCGCAGCAGCTTGGCGCGCGTGAAATGATAGCGCCCCGGGTGGGCGATCACCGCTTGTCCTCCGGCGCCGCGGATCCAACCCACCGCGGCCTCGAGACTCGCCCAATCCCCCGCCACATGGCCGGGCTTGCCCTTGACCAGATAGTGCTTGAAGACCTCACGCTCGTCCGAGGCGTAACCCCGCTGCACGAGAAAGCGGGCAAAATGGGTGCGACCGATCAGCCGCCCATTGGAAAAGGCCCTGGCACCCTCGAACGCACCCTCGATTCCTTCCTTGGCGAGGCGCTGGCCGATCGCTTCGGCCCGCCGGCGGCGATACGCCGACAGCCCCGCCAGGCCAGCGCACAGTGCCTGGTTCCGAGGATCGATCCCCAAACCGATGATATGGATGGTGCGCCCGCCCCAGGTGACCGAGATTTCAACCCCGGGCGACAGGATCAACCCGGCGGCATCCGCGGCCATTCGGGCCGCGGCCAGTCCTGCCAGGGTATCGTGATCCGTCAGGGCCAAGACATCCACCCCCTTGGCTGCGGCAAGGGCAATCAATTCCGGTGGCGTCAAGGTACCATCGGAGGCTGTCGAGTGGGTATGGAGATCGTATTTTCGGGACATTCGATTATTCTATACCCGCCCCATGTCGATTCTGCGCGGCGACACATGCCATGAAACTAAAATCTCGCACTTCCACCGGCTCGCGGTTGCGTCCTTTTTACTGGGAGGATGTGATTTTACCTGTCCTAGCAGTCCTCGCAGTGGTTGGCATCTGGCAGTTGTTGTCCGCTCGTGATTCGGTACCTCCCGGGCCGGGATCACCCGCGCAGTTCCGATCAAACCGCCTGCCGTGGAAGCCCAAGTCCGAGCAATCTGTTCCCGCTGTGGCGTCGCAACCCGAGGCGGCGGGAACAAGCCTTCGGTCTCCCCCATTGAATCTTGAGCGCGGGAAAGATCATGCCCGCGTCGAACCGGAATCCGGAGGGGGCTCAGAAGGGTTACCGGCGGAAAAGGTCTCTCAAACGGGAGTCGGCATGACCCTGACGGCCGGGCCAACTCGACTCACTGAGGGGCTACCCTCCGTGTTTTCCAGCGAACAATCAGCGGTGACCAGGATACCCAAACCCGCTTCCGACGGCTCTTTGATGGAGCTCTTCGAGAAGCACCGAAGTGAGCTACCGGCCAGGCAGCCCGTCACCATGGTCCCGTCGGCGACGCCGAGTGCATCTGCCTTGCCGTCGCCGTTCGATCCGAGCGTGGGGGCACTTAAGCGGCCTAAAGGACAGGGGCCGAGGGTAAAAACTAAGCACAAGGCCAAGGTAAAGAAAACAACCAAGTCGAGAAAGCCAAAGCAAGGGGCGGTAACGCAAAAAACCAAGCGCACGGCCAAGGTAAAGAAAACAGCCGAGTCGAGAAAGCCGGAACAAGCGGTGGCAACGCAGAAAAAGCCTCAGCCGAATCTAAGCGATCCGACTCCTTGGTCTCCCAGATATCACGGCACGAGATAAGGATAACCTCATGCCGGGACCCGCATCGACCACACCACCGGCCACCCGCGATTACGCATCGCTGGCACCCCGCATCAAGGCCTGGGGCCGCGCGCTCGGCTTCCAACAGGTCGGCATCGCCGACACCGATCTGGGCCTTGCGGAGCGGCGTCACACAACCTGGCTACGCCAAGGCCGGCACGGCGAAATGGACTATCTGGCGCGCCACGGCACCAAACGCAGCCGACCCGGATCGCTGGTCCCCGGCACCTTAGGGGTCATCTCGGCACGTATGGACTATCGGCCCGAGACCGGGGAACGCTCTTGGGCGGCGCTCAGGAACCCCGCCGCCGCCTTCATCTCCCGCTATGCCCTGGGCCGGGACTATCACCAGGTGCTCCGCCGCCGCCTGCGGCAGCTGGCCGAGCGCATGCGCGGCGAGATCGGCGACTTCGGGTATCGGGTGTTCGTGGACTCCGCGCCCGTGCTGGAAAAACCCCTGGCCGAGAAGGCAGGTCTGGGTTGGATCGGTAAGCATACCAACCTGATCAACGCCCGGGCCGGCTCCTGGTTCTTTCTGGGTGAGATTTACTGCGACCTGCCGCTGCCTACGGACCCACCCGCTCGGGACCACTGCGGGACTTGCCGCGCCTGCATGGATGCCTGTCCGACCCGGGCCATCGTCGCCCCCTATGTCCTGGATGCACGTCGGTGCATCTCCTACCTCACCATCGAGCTCAAGGGCGCGATCCCCCCGGCGCTGCGCCCGCTGCTAGGCAATCGTATCTATGGTTGTGACGACTGCCAACTGGTCTGCCCCTGGAACCGCTTCGCCCGGATCTGCACCGAGCCTGACTTCAAGCCCCGTCAGGGACTCGACCGCGCCACCCTGCTGGACCTGTTCGCCTGGAGCGAACCTGAGTTTCTGAAGCGCACCGAGGGTTCGGCCATCCGCCGGATCGGGCATTGCGCCTGGCTGCGCAACCTGGCGGTAGCCCTCGGCAACGGGCCTTGCTCCGCAGCCGTCACGGCGGCACTCCGGGCCCGCCTCGAGCACCCGCACGCGCTGGTGCGCGAGCACGTCGCCTGGGCCCTCCAACGCCAACGTCAACGTCAAACCCGCAGCAAATGCTCCCGGTAGTGACGCAGCTCCGCGATGGACTCCTTGATATCCTCAAGGGCCAGATGGGCACCGTCCTTGGTGAAGGCTTCGGCCACCTGGGGCGCCCACCGCTGGGCCAGGATCTTGAGGCTGCTGACGTCCAGATTGCGATAATGGAAGTAGGATTCCAGGCGCGGCATACAGCGCGCCAGGAAGCGGCGATCCTGGCAGATGCTGTTGCCGCACAGCGGCGATTGCTTCGCCGGGACATGCCGTTCCAGAAAGGCCAAGGTCTCGGCCTCCGCCCGTTGCTCGTCGTAATCGCTCGCCCGCACCCGCGCGAGCAGACCCGAGCCGCCGTGGTGTTGCCGGTTCCAGTCGTCCATTGCGGCCAGCACATGCTCGGGTTGGTGGACGGCGATCACCGGACCCTTCGCCAGTATCTCCAGCCGATCATCGGTGACGATGGTGGCAATCTCGATGATCTGGTCGCGGAACGGATCCAGCCCCGTCATCTCCAGATCCATCCACACCAGGTTGTTTTCGTTCGGGGACATCGCCTGTAACCGGAAACCAAGATTGCGGCGAGTTTACCCCGAATCGCCGTCGGAAGTCGTATTCATGACCGGGCGACTCGAGCAATCCTGAATTATTTGGCGTTGTCTGGAGGCTTTGACGTGTTGCGTTCGACGCACAGAGGTTTGCTGATCGTCCTGCCAGGTCAGTGCCGGCGTCTTAACGCAACCTACACCCATATTACCGTCCATGCCGCCTGCCCGCGCGGCTTCGCGTTAAGTGTAGGTTGGGTTAGGCGCGCTGTCTGATCCCGAAGCACAGCGACAGGGCCGAACGCGCCGTAACCCAACACGTCAGATCCCACAACCAACGCCAAATAACCCAGGATCGCGCCTGGACGGGCACGGTGTCGAACGCGGCGTAACGCAACACGACGCTAGACGCCAGGATCCATTTCAACCAAACAGCTTCTAAGATTCGAAGCCCCCAGCATCACGACAAACATGAGGTCGGGTACGGACGCCACGAATCTTGTTGAAATAACTCGCTTTCATCGCCGCCTCGAACGCCTGGTTGGAGGGATACTCAAAACCGAACACCGGCCGCCACAGGCGATGGTTCTCCATGCACAGATAGAAGAACACTCGACCGTGCCAGGAGGCCAAGCTGCGGTAGGCGTGGGAGAACAGCGCCAACTTGACCGCCTCGGGATAAGACAGCTTGCCGTCGCTCGGGGTCAGAGGCATCTGCAAGATTCGGGTCTTGCTGCCGCTAGTGCGGATGCGGCGGATGACGGGTTTGGTGAAGGTCAGGGTGCCGAACGAGACCAGTGCCACCTCGGCAGGATCGAACCCCTGCTCGACTCGGGACAAGAGTGTCGAGTAATCCGCCTTCCAATCGGCGTAATGGATCATGGGGTGAAAATGGAAACCGACGATGATCCCCCGGTCGGCCAGGCGCCGGGCGGCGTCCAGACGCTCATCGAGCCGGGCGGTCCGCTGCTCCTCGTGCTCGATGACGCACTGCGGATTGAGCGACCAGGTACAGATGAGGTTGCGGGGGACCGGGTGCTTCAACAGATAGGCGATGTTCTTGGATTTGGTCTTGAGCTCCAGGATGACATTGGGATGGCGGCGTGCAAAATCCATCAGGGCGTCGAGCACACCGAAGCGATTGCCCCACATCAGGGAGTCGGACGCCTGGCCGGTTCCGATGTGATAGGTCCGTTCGGGATCGAGCTGCAGGGCGCTGAGCCGGTCGGCGAAACGACTGTCGAAATGGATCTGGTCGTCGTGGTAAAAGGACCGGACGCTACAGTAGCTGCAATCGAAGCCGCAGTTCTCCACCGCATCGAGCGTCAACAGGTTGCAGCAACGGGTCTGCTCCGAGGCGACGGGACAAGGGCCCAACCCGAGGTGCCCGCGCTGCCGATCAAGCGCCCGGACCCGGTAGCTTCCCGACCCCTGGATTGCGACGGGCGTGCCGTATTGCCTCGGGGTAGCCCGCAAGCGTTCCACGTATCGGTGCAGAGCGCCGACAACCCAGGCCCGGCGCTCCTTCGGCGGCAGATCCGCCGGGGGCGCCACGGGCCAGACCACCATGAGCGACGGCGCGTCCCACATCGCCAGATCGACGCCGATCTCGCTGATCCGGCGCAACTCCTGCTGTGAGAAGCGGTAATGCCCGGCCTGTCGGCGCAGAAAAGCGCGCTCCTCAGCCGCCAGACGACCGAACGGCGTCTGCTCGACGATGCGGGAGAATTTCTGTTCGTAAGCCTGGCGGTCCCTCATCGGAATAGCCCGTACCCATCGACCGCTGCCTCTGACAGAAACGGCCTTGCTTCCGGGGGCGCGAAACAAACAGTTGGAAGGCGAGAGAGTCCCGATCATAACACGCGCAGATCACCACCCCGAACCACGGCCAACCGGGCACCATCGATAACTCCCCGAAAACATAACCTCGGTAGATCTGGCCGGCAGCCGGCGACCGGAGGCTAGCAATACACACCCGCCCTGCCGATCCACCTAGTACAGCAGTGCAGAAGTACCGATAGCATCGGTTCTTCCAGTGGGAATTCTTTTTGGCCGCAAATGAACGCGAATGAACGCAAATCGGTCGGAATCGGCTTGCCATCATCGACAGTTCTTAGCGGCGGTCTAAAAACCGGCCCCTTGATTTTGCTTGATGTCGAGTTGTCTTCCCATCCAGCCAGATAAGTTGAGAGCCGACCCCACGGATAGCTCAATCAAAGCGTTAGTTCTTAGCAGCTCTTGAATCCCAGTGCATTTATTTGTGTCCATTTGCGTTGATTTGCGGCTAACTTTTCCACCAAGATCCTGCTCGCTCAATGTTATCGGCAATTGAGAGCGTCCGTACTTAAGCATCTTGACGAAATCCTCTCCATGGGCAAGGATTAAGGGTTCACAGGAAGCACTATCCCTTGCAACCTGTGAAAAACAAGCAAGACCTGAAGGCCTCCTGGGCCTATCACCACCCCCAAACGTGAGGAGTGTTCCGCCGTGGCAAAAACCCCCGTTCGAGTCGCAGTTACCGGCGCCGCCGGTCAAATCGGTTACGCAACCCTGTTTCGCATCGCCTCCGGCGAGATGTTGGGCAAGGATCAACCCGTCATCCTGCAGCTGTTGGAATTGCCGCTGGAGAAACCGCAAAGCGCCCTTAAAGGCGTGATGATGGAGCTCGACGATTGTGCGTTCCCCCTGTTGGCCGGCATGATCGGCACCGGTGATCCCAAGGAGGCGTTCAAAGATGCCGACTATGCCCTGCTGATCGGCGCCAAGCCGCGCGGGCCAGGCATGGAGCGTAAGGACCTCTTGATGGACAACGCCAAGATCTTCATCGAGCAAGGGAAGGCGCTCAACGAGGTCGCCTCACGCGAGGTGCGGGTTATCGTGGTCGGCAATCCGGCCAATACCAACGCCTACATCGCCAAGACTTCCGCCCCCAAACTGCCCGCTACCAACTTTACCTCCATGATGCGGCTCGACCACAACCGTGCGGTCTCGCAGTTGGCCACCCGGACCGGAAAGGCAGTCTCGGACATCAAGAAGATGGTGGTCTGGGGTAACCACTCGCCCACCATGTATCCGGACCTGCGTTTTGCGACCGTAGCCGGTCAGGATGCCAAGAAGCTAGTGAACGACGAGACCTGGTACCGCGAGACCTACATCCCCACCGTGGGTAAGCGGGGCGCGGCCATCATCGAGGCCCGTGGCGCCTCCTCGGCGGCCAGTGCGGGCAATGCCGCCATCGACCACATGCGTGACTGGATGCTGGGCAGTGATGGCCGGTGGGTGACTATGGGCGTGGTCTCGGACGGCTCGTACGGGATCCCCGAGGGCCTGATCTACGGCTTCCCCTGCACCTGTACCGATGGCAAGTACGAGATCGTCAAGGGCCTCGATATCGACGCCTTCTCCCGTGAGAAGATGGACTTCACGCTCAAAGAGCTCGAAGAAGAACGCAAAGGCGTTGAGAGCCTCCTGGGCTGACCGTCGTCACACCCGTGACCTTTGGAGATCGAAGGCACGGGTGCCATAAGAAATTAAGGCTCTTTATGGATTCCGGACTGCTTTGGAGTGCGCCGGCAAAGCGGCGCGGTCGAATTGAACTCCAGCGATGGGGGATCCCAGCGGCGGTTGCCAAGAACCTGGGCGTCGGGTTCCACCCGCGCCGCGGCGACGGCGCTTTCCCCTGGCCGCAATGCCTTATGCATCGCCAAATCCAAAGCGGCGGCGAGCCGGTGCGCCAGGGCCAACCCTGCGGTTGGGTCGGGCACCGCGGATTCCAGTAGGGACTGGAGTCAGGTTGCCGCCGCCTGCCTGGGGGCAGACAGGCACTCCAAAATGTTTGGTGGTACCCTCCATGATCGTGAACAGTCTGGAATCCATAAAGAGCCAAAATTAATTTTCCTGGTTGTCATTTCGACCGAATGTGAGCTTGCGGATGATCTGATGGTGGCTCAGGTGCGCGCATTTATCGATCAGCCGCTCGCCGCCAGGGAGCCGTGCGTCCGGTGCCAGATCGAGGAGTGGAACCAGCATAAAGTCACGCTCCAGCAAACCGGGGTGCGGAATCGTCAACGCCGGCATCTCCAACCGGGTGTCGCCAGCGAGTAGGATATCGATGTCGATTGTGCGCGGACCGTTGCGCAGGGTACGCACACGACCGAGCCGCTGCTCGATTGCTTGCGTGGCCTCCAGAAGTTGCAACGGCGGCAGGCTGGTCTCGACGGCACAGACGAGATTGAGAAAGTTCGCCTGGACAATGCCGCCCCACGGGCGTGTCTCGTACCACGGCGATTCGCCCAGGAGTCGGATGGTATCCTGAGCATCAAGCAATTCCAAAGCAGTACCCAGATGGTGTCGCGGCCGGATGTTGGAACCCAGAGAGAGATAGACCGTCATCACGGGATCAATCCGCCTCCGCTTTCGTGATCTTTACCTTTTTGGGTAGTGGTTAACATTTAAGTGTAAACATGGCTAATAATAGCAGTGTGTTGGGCACACCGCCGTCCCTGGCAGTTTTGCCCAACCTACGAGCTGCGCCCCCTCTCCCGCCGGGAGAGGACCGGGGAGAGGGGATCAAAAAAGAAACGGGGAGGTCAATGAATCTCCCTACGCTACCACTTAAAAATTCACCACTACCCCTTTTTGGGATACCCTCTAAGGGGCTGGGGCCGACGGCGAGGCGGGGTTCGCCAATGGAATCGTAATACCGGTGCAAGTCCAGCAGTCGACCTTGCCACCAGGGGTCGTCGGCATAGATTTGAAACGCCGACCCGGCCGAGGCAATCGAGGTGCCGAGCGCGCACTCCACAAAATTCCTCGGACCTGCATAGAGATTGTAATCCTCGCTGGTGAAAAGCAGGGCAAAGGCCAGATCTGCCGGTACCAAGATAAAATTCAGACCAGCGCACTCGTGGGAGAAACCGAGCAGCCCGTCCTTAGTCACCGGAACTTCATAGGCTGTGGGTTGAGTACCGAGGGGTTCGGTCGCCAGCGCGTAGCAGGCAGCGCTAGTGTGTCGGCATATGGAGTCACAATCCGCCGGGCGGTCTCGGGCTCGACGTGGCGCCCTTTCTCGACCGGCACCGCGACCCAAGACCGTTGTGCGAGCGTATCGCCACGCAGGTGCCAAGGCCGGTCGAGCAGTGGGGCGACAAGCCCTGCAAGCCGGTCGATCAACTGCTGATCTAGCGTCGGGTGGAAATCATTCATAGCTGATCTTGGTCGGTTTTCCCGAGAGAGGTTGAATTTCGAGGGTCGGTTGTCCGCTGCTGCTGGTTGGCCGGACGATCACTTTCGAGCCGCCGGGCATCTCGGCCGTTCTGAGCCCACCACCGCGGTCCTGAATCTTGCCCCCTCGCGTGTCAATGCATCGAAATCCTTATTTGCCTGCCCAACTCCACCCGGTTTGCTGTGTTTGTTCTACTCATAGCTTGCTATTTTCTCCCTACATAATTTTTCAGTTAAACTCTGTAACTCTTGTACTCGCTCCACAAGCCAGTTAAGCTCTTCTTTTGTGATTGTATAACTTGGTTTATACCGGGCATCCACATAGGCTTTCCGAAGCAACTTGAACCTTTCTTTTTCGACATCGGTAGCGCGTGGAAATATAGACAAGAACCTTGGCTCTATGCTTGATACTCTTTGACC
>NZ_FLUY01000059.1 GCF_900092655.1 Candidatus Thiosymbion oneisti | reverse complement strand
GCCCGACGCGCGCAATCGCCGCTTAAGTTCCAAACAGAATGGCGCACTACACTAGTTTCGGTCGATATTGCTAGTCCCCACACTGGAGCGGGTAAGCCAAGCGTGTGAGCCAGCAGATACTATGAACTTGCAACATCG
>NZ_FLUY01000061.1 GCF_900092655.1 Candidatus Thiosymbion oneisti | reverse complement strand
ACCGATGTTGCAAGTTCATAGTATCTGCTGGCTCACACGCTTGGCTTACCCGCTCCAGTGTGGGGACTAGCAATATCGA